>CAIJTV010001194.1:0-11542 GCA_903823635.1 uncultured Planctomycetaceae bacterium | reverse complement strand
TCGGATGCGGAAAGTGAGCGTCGTTTTCACAACGCCTCGTCCCTCATTTTGCCAACCTAAACGCGAGCAGCATCAGCACGCCCGTGTTCAATGGCAGTTCCCTCAGCATACTTTGATCCCTGAACTCTGCAAGCAGGAGATTCAGATCTTCATCAAGGGCAAGACGTGCCGGCATGATGAGTTCGCCGGGTTCAGCCAATTCCTGCAGTCTTCGAGTTCGTGAGACCGTTGCACCAAAATAGTCGAGACGATCGTTCAGAGTTGTAACCAACGCCGAGCCCTGGTCAATCACCACTTTTCGTTGAAGTTGATCCTGCCCCGATTGTTTTACAATCTCCAGCGCTGCACGAAGGGCGGCGGAAGTGCTCTGAAAGACCGCCAGCAATCCTTCGCCAGATAGTTTTACCACGGCTCCGCCAGCGCTGCGAATACTTTCGTCAATCTGCATCAGTTGACCACGGATTTTTCCGAACGCCTGTCCGTCGCCGAGTTCGTCATACATGGCTGCGGCATTGCAGAGGTCGACGTACAGCAATGTAACGCTGGTAATGGAGACGATTTGCCCGGGAGCCAACACATCATACGGGAACAGTTCTCGAAACAGTGGCATCGCAGAAGCCGCTGCCGCAGTCAGAGCCTGATTTCTGCCTGCCGTCCTCTCCAGACGCACCAGTAAGTCCTGAGCGGTGTTGTTGTTCAGCGAGAACACCTGTTTCCCGGCCCGAAAGATCGGAACTGATCCCGGCAGTGGCGGACGCAGCATCGAAAGTTCTGCTCGAGTCGCACCTCGGCCTGCCGAAACGGTCAACTCGATAGCAAACGGAAGTTGCGGGCCTCGAAGCCGATACGAGCCCTCTGATAAAGCCACTTCCAGATCAAACCATTCCCCTGGCGCAAGGCGGATTTGAGCGACGACATGGGCGGAGAAAGCCGGGCCGCCAATGCAGTAGGTTTTCGTTTCTGCCTGTCGCACGTCGGGATGAGCCCTGAAGATAAGTTCCACAGAGGACGCAAAGTCCACGTCATACTTCAAATCGCAGGCCGGACAGTACGCATGCTCTTTGAGAGAAGACAGCGTCTCCTGGACGTCGGCAGGAATGCGACATGAAGGGCACAGGATGTCCCAAAGATGCAGCAGCAATCCTTCCTTTGCGCCCAGCAGACAAGCTCGCACGACCTCGTCCGACGGAAGTTGAAATCGTTCTGCGAAGACGAGCGGGCGAATGCGAGCGATCTCGAGGTCGGAGGCGTTCTCCAGAAACTGCCGCAGCGTCTCGACGACAGCCGGATCAGTCACCGCAGCAGAGACAGCTTCCATTCGCTGTTCCAGCCGTCGCTTTCCTCCAGTAGTGATTGCTGCTTTTGCACCAAAGGCATCAGCGCCGATCTGGGCGCCGCGCTGGAGGAAGTCATCGATCTGACCATAAACTTTCCGGAACGCCTGCGGAGATCGTCTTCCGAGTTCAAGCCTGCAGATCATTCGCCCGATCCATCCCTTCGGGACCGCGCGAAATCTCTGTGTCAGCCTGGTACCTCCCCCGGTTGCGGGAAGAAGTTCGACAACATTCATGAACCACACGAAGGGTCCGACTGAAAACTCACGGAGCACACTGAGCCGACGGCCCTCAACCCACTCATAAGGATGTTCCTGCCATGCCAGCTTCTGACCTGCGATACGAGCTGCAGCGAACCGTTCCACGCCGTGTTCCGGGTGGCGGCGTGTTGTATAGGAGACAGAAGACAGGCCCAGCGCATGGTTGATTCGATCGGTATTCGACACATACGCCCACAGTTGTTCCGGTGAGGATTTCAATTCACAGGAGAATTCATACTGAAAGACTTCCATCCCCAAAGAAGAGGGTGCCGGTGGATGGATGCCGATCGATGTCGGTTCACCATGCAACAGTCTTTCCAGATCAGCGACAAGATACTCGGCCGTCATGTACCTGGCATCAGGATTCTTCGCGAGACACTTTTCGACGACAACAGTACTGGCATCACTGACACCGGGGCACAACTGCCGTAGAGAAGGCAGCGACTCGTTGCAGTGAGCGTTCATCACAACGACATGTGAATCACCCGGAAATGGTGGTCGGCCTGCCAGCAGATGAAATAGTGTGGCACCCAGCGAGTAAATGTCGGATCGAGCATCGGCCTGAATCCCACGGCACTGTTCCGGTGACATATATAACGGCGTGCCAAGGATTGCACCGTGCTGTGTCAATGCCATCGATTCCGACTGATCAACAGAACTCGCGAGTCCAAAGTCGGACAGCTTTGCTAAAGGCTCTGCGTTAGTTTCTTCAAGGTCTTCGTTCGCAACGAAGTTCGCTCCAGCCTTCGTCAGAAGGATATTGTCCGGCTTGATATCCCGATGAAATATGGACTCTCGATGAGCGACAGCGAGCCCTTTTGCAATATCCAGAATAATACGGATCGCTGCGGACTCACTGATGGGCCGACCAGAGCGAATCACCGAAGTCAGCGGACCTCCCGAAACAAACTCGAGGGCCAGAAAGTTGATCCCAGCATCGTGATTGCTTTCAATCAATCTTGCCACAAACGGGCTGTTGGTTCTGGCCAGCATCCGCGCTTCTTTGGTGAACCGCCGCAACATGAGTGGATTCACTCCCATGCGATCATTCATCACCTTGATTGCCACCTCAGTGCCGTCGACCGAATCAATCGCACGGTAAACGGTTCCGGCAGCGCCTTCGCCCAGACGTTCCTGCAGCTGATAGCGACCAAGTCGATCTGGTATGGTTGACCTGTTCGACTCTGCGCCGTTCGCCGGCACGAGTGTCCGATCGATACCGTCCAGAGCCAGATCAAGGCCGGCCGGAGCAGGTATGATCGGATTGGCTGCAGCCGTAAAGGATGTGACAGCATTGATTCGCTCCAGAATCTGTGATGTTGTCAGCAACTGGACTTGTCGGCTCAATGAATCTGCTTGAAACGGGGCCAGTTGCTCCGGACGGCATGGTTCATTTCCGGCTTGCATCAGTACCAGAGCTGAAGAACACAATTGAGCGACATCGTCTTCAAAATCTTCTCCGGATGCGTTCATCGTCCAGCATGACATGAGATCCAGACACAGTAGTCCATCGTCTGTGATGCGGAGCTGATCCACAGTGATGCAGCCTGCGTTCATCCCGAGTCGATGCAGTTCGGCAAGCGCTTCGAACAGTCCCTTCAATTGCGACATCATCAGAGAAGCGGAAAGATCGTGTTTCAGACGACCTTGAACGAGTAAACTTTGGCTGCGAGGAAATACTGCGAACGGAGAAGATGAGTCCATTACCGAATCGAAAGGACGCAGCAGTGAAGAATGCTGAGTCATCTGAAGTGCGCGGAGTCGACGGAGGAGGGGCTCGATTCCGGTTTCCGAACGATGAATCAGGCGCAGTTCGCAGGGGACATGCAAGCTGGAAATGGCCTGAAACGCGGACCATGCTCGATATTCGCTCAGTGGGTGTTCCGTCCGGTATGTATCCCTGCCACGAAACTCCACAAAGTTACTCCTGCCACAATCGTCGCCAGTTCAAGACGGAACCGACGTAGAGCATAGTGCGTAATAAGCTCTCTGTCCCGTCCGGACTGATTGAGCGACGATCGCCGGAGATAATGCCGCATTTCCGTTAGGTCCCATAGTTGATGTTGACCGAGGTGCTAAGATGCCCGAACTCCTTGGCCGTGCGTTGTGAGTTCTTGTGGAGCCAGTTTCCATGATCAGTGCGCGAACCGCAAAATCTCTGTCCCCGTGGATGTGGCTTAGCGTAAGAATTGCCATCCTTGTCGTAGTGGCTGCTCGCCAGATCGCGGTCGTGAAGGCGGCCCAGGAGAGTCCCGAGCTTGTCGTTTCTCAGCTCGGAGATCTGCCGGTTGTCATTTCCGCTCCGCATGGTGGCAATCTGGAAATTCCCGGTGTGCCTCCTCGGAAAGGTGAAGGACTGGAAGTGGGAGCGTCCGGATTCAGAGTCGTACGCGATGGAGGCACGGAAGAGTTGGCGCTGGAAGTCGCGAAGCAACTGGCTGAACGTATGAAGGGGCGGCCGTCGTTTGTCATATCACGCGTTCATCGACGTTATGTTGACTTCAATCGGCCTCCCGAAATTGCCGTTGAACATACTCAGGCTCGGGTCGTCTATGATCAATACCATACGGCGGTTGCTGATGCCGTTCGGACTATTCGTGAGAAACACATGTTCGGTCTGTTGATCGATATCCATGGTCAGGGTTCGTCTGCAGAAACTGTGTACCGAGGCACATCGAACGGACTAACCGTGTCAGGCCAGCGCAAACAGTATGGCGAGGAGTTTCATGCCGGAGAGAACTCTTTGCTGGGGTTGCTGAAGAAACGAGGCTGGAAGGTGCACCCTGATCCATTCGATGGAAAAGAACAGGCAGGGTTTACCGGCGGCCATATCGTTCGAGCTTACGGAAGCCACCGGTCCGATGGCATTGACGCGATTCAACTGGAACTCGGCGGTAACTATCGCAAGACTGCTGTTCGCGAACGAATCGCAGGAGAAATGGCTGATGCGATTGCTGAGCATATTGAACTGGTCACGACAGCCGGCAAAAAATCGAACGCGGTAACTACTCCTCGGTCTGCGAAAGAATAACTATGTATCGACTGACGGTCATTTATGGCCATCCCACGAACCCCGATGAATTCCTGCGCTACTACCGGGAAGTTCATCTTCCTCTCGCAAAAAAAATGCATGGTTTCAAGGGCTGGACCATAGGACTGTGTGAACCAGTTGTGCCCGGTGAGAAGCCACCCTATTTCATGATCGTGGGACTCTACGCCGAAACTCGAGAAGCCATCGATACGATTTTGGCATCGCCCGAGGGCAAAGCATCAATTGCTGATGTGGCGAACTTCGCCACGGGCGGCGCGACATTTTTCTTTGATCGGGAGGAAGTGCTGATCCCGGTCGTGCTGAATGATTAGTGGTGGAGAGAGTCCCGTCGTCGGAGTGACGGGCGTACCGTACACCCGTCGCTCCGCCGACGGGATTTAATTTAATTCACCGGCTGCGATGAACGCAGATACGCGAACAAGTCGCGCAGTTGCTGGTCGGTCAGTGCCTTGAGTGCACCTTCCGGCATTACAGATTGCGGGATGACTTTCATCTCTTCAATGTCGTCCTGCTTGAGAATCACGTTCTGCCCATCTACGCCACGAAGAATCACGACCTGGCTGTCCTTGTCGGCAAGAAACCCGTTTAGCACTCTGCCATCCACGGTAACGACGACATGATTTTCGAAGCCTTCTCGAATTTCCAGGCTGGGATTAATCACACTGCTCAGAATGCGTTCCAGATTTGATCGAGCGAACGGTGTCAGGTCCGGACCGATTCGTCCGCCTTCATCAAACAGCAAATGGCATCGACCGCAGTTCTGCATAAACAGCGGCTTGCCTGCTCGAGGATTACCAGAACCGGCTCCCAGAATTCCATTGATACGAGCGGTCTCCGCCTGAACCTGAGCGGGCGACAATCCAGTGATTTCTCCCCAGAGTTTTTCAACCGAGGCCTTGATGCCGTCATCGCTGTGCATCAGCATTTTTCGAATTGCCGAGTTCGAAACCTGCTCTTTGGAAATCGCCCCGGATTCCACGGCCGCCAGCAATTGTTTTGACCAACTGCTGCGACTAACAAGCATCGCTTCAGCCGCCAATTGTGGTTCCTCCAGAAGTGTTGCGTAGCGAGCTGTGACATCGGCAGCGATGTCGGCCGCATCATAGTTTTGCAACGCGGCAAAGAGTGTTCCCAGAACTGCTGGATCCTTTTCGGTCTTCAGCAGTTCGCGCAGAACGATCAGCAAGTCTGCCTGATGAGTCTGACCGCAGATCTCAATCAACTGCCGACGAACATCTTTTGGAGCGGCCGGATCTCGGATCGCTTTCACCGCTTCAGCAATGGCATCGGGTTGCGCCTGACGGAATCGCAACGCGAGGGAACCGCCGCCGCTTTTGGCCAGGGCCTGAACAAGTTCGTCGGGAATTCCCGCCAGACTGCGTCCCTGAAACGCGTCTTCAAACCCCTTCAACATGCGCTCGGCGCTGGACTTGTCGGGGGCGGAGTTCAGCAGTGAGGCCGCACTCAGGAGATCTTCGCGGCTTCCAGCCAGTGCGTAACGTTTCATTAAACGTTCGGCCACATGCTGAGCCACCAATGGTCGCTGCCATGTTGTCGGCTCAGACAAGAGTTCTTTTGCGATTTTATCAACAGCCGCTTGCCCGACCTGCGATTCAATCGCCCACCAGATCAACAATGGCTGATGGATGTCGGCCGCGTCTTCATCGTACTTCAGCAATTCACGAACGATCGGAAGAGCCAGGTCCGGCGGAAGTCTTCGCGCCGAGCTGGCCATCTGTTTGCGGACATCGAGATACGGTTCCGATTGAGCCGCCTTGGCGATTGCCGCGGCCACCTTGTCCGAAGTGGACTTCGGATCGCAAACGATGCGAACAGTCCAGGCGCGCACGAATGGTTCACTATGGCTGAGCAGCTTGATGGCCACGTCATCGGTCAAGCCACCGGATACATTCAATGCCCACAGTCGTTCAAGTGCCCCCTGCCCCGTTGATGTTTCCAGTTCGGACATCAGAGGCCCGATGACGCTTTTGTCTTTGCGATCTCCCAGCAGTCGCATCGCCGTCTGACGATGCCACTTTGAAGGATGGTCCAGCAACTGGATCAGTTCGGCCGATGATTTCTTTGCATAGTCAAAGTGTGTGAGAGAACTCGGAGGGCTCACGCCCTGCGGCTCGCCGGAAGGAGTTTTTCCTGACGTCAGCTTGTAGATTCGCCCGGTCTTCTTATCGATTCGACCAGCATAATGACTGCTGTGATCGATACGCTGCTCGTACATGTCAGCCACGTAAATGTCACCGTCGGGACCAGTCTTGATGTCGACCGGTCGAAACCAGGGATCATCAGTCTTGAGGACTCGTTCAACGTCTTCCGTTTCGAACGACGACTGATACGGTTTGAAGTGGCTCAGGACCACTTGCCCCTGCAGCGGTTCGATACCGAACAGCTCACCACGAAACCGTTCCGGCAGAGTGTTCTCTTCGTAGATCACGAAGTTGTGAGTAAAACGTGCGACGCTGTGATGTTTGATGTTTTCAAAGAAGCCAAAGGAATAGGGATTCGACAAGGGACCGTGCTTTCCGAAACCTTTGCGATAGTACCCTCCCTGAACGTAGTGGAAGCCGCGAGTATCGCCGCCATTGTGCCCGGAAAAGATGCGACCTTTTTCATCGATTTCGCAACCGAAAGTGTTGCCGCCACCTTCTGCAAAGATCTCATAGATGTGCTTTTCAGGATGGTAGCGCCAGATCAGCTGCCCCAGCGACTGCACTGGTGTTTCTTTTGAGCCGGGCTTACGAATAACGCCGGTCACAGTGCTGCCCTGCCCTCCGTACAGCCAGCCGTCCGGGCCAAAGCGAAGACTGTTGATCACGGAGTGTGAGTCTTCAATACCGAACCCTTCCAGCAGAACCTCCGGATCTCCATCGGGAATATCGTCCCGGTTCGCATCAGGATAGAACAGGAGATACGGTGGATTCGTGACATAGACTCCTCCTCGTCCAACCGCGAAAGACGAAGCGATATTCAATTCATCGACAAAGATTTTGTGCTGGTCATAAACGCCATCACCATCGGTATCCTCATGGATGCTGATTCGGTCCGTGCCTTTGAAATGATTGGGCGGCGCGGGCGGAACTTTGTCATAGACCGACCGCAGAAACGTGTCGCGGCTGACCATCTTCAGGCCCGCTGGATCTGGATACTGCCGATACTCCATGACCCACATGCGACCTCGTTCATCCCACGACATGAAGAGCGGCTGAGCAATGTCAGGATCGCCGAGGACAAGTTTTGCACTCAGGTCTTCAGGCGTCAGAAAATGCTTGACGGCCTCAGAGGGTGACAACGGATCTGTGTCACCGTTTCTGCGAGCGACGTATTTCTCGATGTTGTCGACCGTGTCGACCTTCAGATAGACGGATTTTGCCGCAGCGTCTGCATCATTGAGTGGTTGAGTCGGGTCAAAGTCGAACTCAGCGGGTTTCGCTTTGCCCCAGGCGACATCGTCACCCGGACGATACTGCCAGACGCCTTCCAGACGGAATGCCTGCATTGTGGCTTCGTTCATCAGAACAGGAGGAGCCACGCTGAAGTTTGGTCGAGGATCATTCTGGTAGACTCGAATTGCGATCGTGTTGAATTCACCCGCTTTAATGAGCGATGCATCAACGGCGTAGCGGCCTTTCTCACCGAGTCCGCTGCGGAACTGCGGAGGAAAGGTTCCCGTGGCACCGACAGGTTGCCCACCGACGTAGGCCGATCGAGCATCATCCAGAGCTTCCGAGAACAACGTCAGCGGCTGCCCGTCCCACTCTTTCGGAATCTTGACGAGCACTCGATACCACGAGTATCCATTGATCGGAGCCAGTTCTCCCGTCGGTACACTGCGCCAAGCATCGGGGACTGTGAGTGCTTTCCAGTCGGCGGCCTCGAGGAAACCTATTGAACTGGTCAGAGCAATCAGAAACGCTGTCAATGTGATGCAGCGAAGCGGCGCATATTGAGATGTCATCGGCGGGCCTTCAAACAGAAGGAATCAAACCCGGAATTGCCAGCCGTTGTTGTCCGCTTTTGTTCATCGAGAAGAACACGCTGCTTCAAACTCGAAGAATTCCGCAGATTGCAGATCCCCGAATACAGGCAATCCCATCAGAAGGTGGGATCGGGATTATTCCGATTCAGCGGCGGAAATCCAACTGCACGGGGACAGATGCGACTATTCTGCCGACAGGCGTTCGAATCCCGGTACTCCGCCATTGCGAGCCAGATAGGTCAGGATTCCCGTCAGCAATTTGGCATTCTGGTCATAGTTGCGGCATTTATGACAGACACGCAGGCATCCGCCGTTAGCAAGACTTTCTCGCCAGCCACGTGGTAGCCGACACGCGATCGTTTCGCCGCGAACAATGATCATGGGGCGAATTGTCTGAGATCCAAGCCTGTCCACCCAACGTAGTGGGCAACCTTTGATCTTGAAGACATCCGTTTTGCAGCCGAAGACCGTGTCGTTGGGAATCAGAAGTTGAACTCGACGCTGATCGGCATAGTACAACACATCGGTCAGACCCATGCGAACCGTGCGTTCCGCGTGGTTGTATGTGTGAAGGCCCTGCTCACCGGGCACGACGACCAGGAATCGAGCTCCCAGGTCGGTTGCAAGATCGACCGCGCGGCGAACATCGTCGGTAGCTCGGTCAAAGGTCATTCCCAGAGAACCTGTAAAGCCCCCTGCGAATCCCAGGCAACTGACACTGATTCCTGCGTCAGCAAGAACATCATGCAGAGCATGCTCACCGATTCGAAGTACTTGCTGTCGACGGACGGCCACATAGCGAATGCCGCGGCGATGCAATTGCTCGACTTCAGCAAACAACGATTCTGAGGAATGCGCCCGAAGTGGCATTGATACGGCAATGCGGGCCACCATCGAAGGCTTGGCCCATTCGGTCTCTTGTTCGAGGAATACATCCATGTATGACGCTGCAAGCCAGTGAGGAAAGTATCACAACGCCTTCGACGCAGTTCACAAGCTGGAACCGGTCGTATCAAACATCGACGATCAACGCGGCTGCGAATCGTCACGAGCGTGAGTACTGTGCTGAATTTTTCTCCACTTGTAAACGTCGGATGAACAGCTTTTTTGTGACTCGACAAACCTTGTACTTCAACAGGCTTCTATGCCCGAAACGTACTTGACGCAAATCGCAGGAACCGATAATGGGCGCAATGATTTGCGAACAATAATGATGAGCGTTCAACGTTTGTCATGACGAATGCAATCGATGTCGACCTCACGAAGACAGGATCTATTCGAAGGACATGTCCCTACGACGATTTCTCGAACGCTCAACGCATCGATGAACGTTGTTTCGTTTGTGCAGCCTGATGCAGAATGACTTCCAGCCGACGAGTCGCCGCCTGAATCGACCATTGCGATGCCACACATTTGCTGGCTTCAATCGCAGTGTCGCGAATCGCGTCTGGTTGATGGACGCATTTTATGAGGGCCTTCAGCAAGGCATCGACGTCATCGACTGCAACTAGTTCGCCCAACCTGCCATTCTCCAGGATTTCGGCGGGCCCCGAATGACAATTCGAGGAAATCACCGGAGTGCCGCAAGCCATTGCTTCCAGCAGCACGTTCGGCATGCCTTCCATTAAAGAAGGCAGAACAAAGAGATCGGCCGAACGATACCAGGCTGCGGCATTCTCCTGAAACCCAGGCAGCTTGACGATATCTGAAAGCCTGAGGTTGATCACCTGCTGTTCCAGCTTCGCACGATGCGGGCCTTCTCCCAGCAAAGCGACACGCAGCTCCAGATTCGGGCATCGACGGCGAAGCTCGTCGACCGCCGAGATCAGCAGATGAAACCCCTTTTCATGATTCAGCCGTCCAGCGGAAACGATACGGACCAGTCTCGTTGTTCCTCGCTGCGCTGGTTGAGTCCACCAGTCGTTCTGAATCGGCTTTGCGGATTGCTCAAGAATCAGCTCGACATCAACACCATTGCGTTGCGTTTGGATCTTCTCATCACGGATACCATAAAATCGTTTGGCAGATTCTCTCGCTCCATCGGAGACGGCAAGGACTCGTGCAGAATTGTTGTAAAGTCGATGCAGAATTCGTCGCTTAAACCACTGAAACCTTCCCGCGACCGGTGCAAAACCAATCTCCGGATCTGTCACAATCGTCGAAACATTCGGCACACCAGCTCGTTGTGCACCTGCTGCAGAGATGAGAGTCATCAGGAATGTGCGGTCATAGCTGACATCAGCCTTGATCTCCTTCAGGAAGGCCGCAAAGTCTTTGACTCGACGCGAATGCATCAGACCCGGCAGATAAATGCGGGATGAGGTCACTCGTTCTTCAAACGATGTGATCGGAACATCGGCAGGAACCAGATCCAGTAAGGGGCCTGACCGATAAACCAGGTACAGAAAAGGTTCAAACTTTGCCCGGTCCAGATGTCGCAGCGCCAATACGAGCTGTCGCTCTGAGCCGCCTCCATGCATGGCTCCTATCGAAAAGACAACTCGAATTCGCGACATGGGATCGGGGTTTCAGTAAGTACAAAAAGGCCACTCAGTTCTGAGCCTGAGGGACGGACGATTCGACAGCAGGACCACGAATATGATAGCCAACCAGTAAAAGTAATTCCTGCTGCACAGACGGCTCCCCTTGGACTGCGGCAGCCTGCTGCCGCTTTCGTGCAGGCAGCCTGCTGCCAAACCTTGGGCTTGAACTTGCCACAATTCAGAACGATTGTCCACAGCAGGCTGTGGAGCGGAAAGCTGCAGCGGGCTGCAGCAGTCCAACGAACGGTGCGCTGAATCTCGATCTGAAGCTGTGACAATCGCTAACATGGACTCTACACTTCCGACCGATTTAGCGACTTTTCAAACCCTGTCGCTCTAAAGAGACCAAAAAGACTCCGCGA
>CAIJTV010001193.1:0-2549 GCA_903823635.1 uncultured Planctomycetaceae bacterium | reverse complement strand
TCCTCTTCAGACGGTTGCTTTTCGGCGTCATGGGGAGGCATGTCATGTGCTTTGACATGTGCGAACGCTTGTTTCCACCGTTTGACGAACGCGGGATTACCAGCATTCTTGAGCGCTGGTTCAAAGTTGAGACCGGCCTCCGAGACACTATTACCGTGACACTTCTGGCAATAGGTGGTCACAAAGGGAGTCACATGTTCTTGCAGGAAGGTTTGGGCATCGGCCTGTAGAGCAGCGAACCCTTCCTCGTCAGCCGACTGAGCGGCGCAACTGCCGGGGCTTGACCACACGGCAGCGAAGAACATCATCAGCAAGACGCCTGTGCGAACGGCTTTTTCAGTGACTATCAGATTTCTCATCAACTCGGCGCTCGCTTTCTGGTGACATTGAGTTTTAACGCTCTCACAACCCTGAAACAAGCCCCATTGATGTCAGGCGGGAGCCAATGCGGATCTGGCTTTTAACGGCCTCGCCGATGCCATCAGGGTCGGCATGTCGCTGGGTGGTAAGCCCGAGTGTCGTCAAATGAGACCAAGAGATTACTCGGCGGTCACCAACGGTCGTCTGCAGCTCGCACATTCCCCGTCGTGAACCTTGACAGTCGTGAACCTTGACAAGAGCAAGCAAAGCCAGGGATTGCGGGATAGTCAGGATCGCTCGAAACGCGAGCGGATCGCGATGAGCATCGTGATGGTGCGTAATTCCACCTTCGGCGTGGCCGAGGATTTCAGTGCAAGACTCACGAATAGGCTTGTCATAGCAGGTCACACACGTCTTGCGGTGATCCTTGCAGGTGCCAAGGGAACTGATAGTCTGTCTTGATGGTCTGTTTCGCATGACCACGGCGAGCCGTCACGGCATCACGAACGTAGCATTCGGGCGCGAAACCAGGAAATACCTTGCGATGGGATTTGAGTAGATAATCGAGCTGGTACGTAATGGTACGAGAACCCGTTCGGCTCCACTTGAACAGAACGATTCAACGAGACACAGCCTCATTTCATGAGCAAAGAGCCTGTGAGATAGCTAGAATCGCACTCCCCTACACGCAGCTTTGCCTCTGGCTCGAACGTCGAGAATTCAGAAACACGGCGAGGCGAATTCTGGCGGCATGCGATAACTCTCCGTCCTTTAACCCCGGCGCAACGAATTATGAAATCCCACCCTTCACCCCTCATTTACTGCAAAAAAGTCGGTAAGTGCGGACGAGGCGTTTTTGCTCGGACGTCCATCAAGAAAGGGGCCGTGATTGAAGAAAGCCCCGTCCTCGTCATCAGCAAGAAAGATTGGAAAGAGATTGCGAAGACTGTAGTGGCCGGTTACGTCTTCTGTTGGGGAAAGGACGATTCATTGGCGGCTCTCGCCCTTGGCTTTGGCGGACTCTTCAACCACGCGACCTGCCCTAACGCTGCGTTCAAAAAACGACTCTCGACGGGCGAAATTGTTTTTCGGGCCATCAAAGACATCAAAATGAACGAGGAGATCAGGATAGACTATGGCTATCCCAGCCCCGACGATTACCTGGGCTTCATACTTTAACTAGAACGAGGCTTCCGTCGTATCTCGACGTCCCTGAGGTTCTCTTCGAGCAGACAACAATAGATGAAGCGGAGTGACGTAATACCTCAACGCAAACGGCTTCGATCAGATCTCCCGACACCGAGTATGAATCCTCTGTCGTTGCGTTTCTTGACGTGGATTCCAAAATTGCCCGGAAGTACCAAAGAATGACAGTTGCCGGTCTCACACACGCCGGTGGCGCTCATTTGAGTGCGTATTTCTCGGCGTTGGCGGAGTCGAAAGACTGCGACGAAGTTGTCATCGCAGATCCGGATAATCACGCGACCGAGGAAGCCGGGAAGTTGCTCGGCGACAAGCTGACTCGCAGCTATACCACATACTCAGAGCTGCTGGAAAAGGAATCGCCGAAGTTGTGCATGGTCACGATGGAAGCAAGGCTTGCATCGCAGGTGATTGAAGCCGCATTGGAATCCGGCTCCCATGTGTTCGCGGAGAAGCCAGGCTCTGTCACTCTGCAGCAGTTTGAAAAACTTGCCACACTCGCAGAATCAAAACATCTCCATCTGATGCTGGCATTTGCGAATCGCGCGAATCCTGAGTCTCTTGTTGCGCGAAAAATGATTCAGCAGGGACGCATCGGCAAAGTCTATAGTATCGACATGCACATCGTCGCCGATCAGACGCGTCTTACAAATCCCAGTTATCACGGCACCTGGTACGCCGACAAAACACGAGCCGGCGGCGGGCACCTGATCTGGCTTGGCATTCATTGGCTCGATCTTGGGATGTTTCTCACCGACACGGCAATTATCCGGGCCTCAGGGGCAATTGCCAACGTTGGCGGGCAACCGATCTCAGCAGAGGATTCTGCAGTTGCGACATTGCACTTCAGCAACGGAATGCTGGGCACTTTGAACTCCGGATATTATCTGGATGCCGGCTACCACACTCAAATTCGGATCTGGGGCTCAATGGGTTGGTTGAATCTCGACTCAACCGGGACAGAGAAGATGACGTGGTATGAGAAC
>CAIJTV010001192.1:0-1613 GCA_903823635.1 uncultured Planctomycetaceae bacterium | reverse complement strand
CTCGAATGAGCACTAAGGAAATCGAAATCAAGGTTCCGGCCGTTGGTGAATCCATCTCCGAAGTCTTCATTGGAGAGTGGTATGTCAGCGAAGGAAAGTTCGTGGCAGCCGACAAAGACGTGGTCGGACTTGAGACGGACAAAGCAACTTTTGGGGTTCCAGCGCCTGTGGGTGGAGTCATTACTCGCATTCTGAAGAAGGCTGGCGATTCGGCAGCAATCGGTGAGGTTATCGGATACCTGCAGCCTTCTGATGCGCCTGCCGCGACTGCTGCTCCTTCGCCTGCGGCCGCGCCCGTCGCTTCTGCACCAACGGCCTCTGCGGTTCCTGCAAAAGCCGGTAGTCATGTGATGCCAGCGGCGGCTTCGGAAATGGCGAAGAACAATCTTCCAGCAGGTTCGGTGGCAGGCACAGGTCCTGGCGGTCGAGTACTCAAGGAAGACGTGATCCGAACGGTCCAGGCGGGCCCTGTGCGAGTCGGCGGAAGCCGTGAAACTCGTAACGTGCCACTCAGCCCGATTCGTCAGACGATCGCCCGTCGACTTGTGGAAGCTCAGCAGACAGCTGCATTGCTTACGACGTTCAATGAAGTGGACATGTCAGCCGTAAAGAAGCTGCGAGAATCCTACAAGGACGTGTTCGAAAAGAAATACGGCGTGAAGCTGGGCTTTATGTCGTTCTTCGTGCGAGCGGTCGTTGCTGGACTTCAGCAATTTCCTGCGCTGAATGCACAGATGAATGGCAAGCAGCTCACGCACTTTAACTACTGTGACATTGGCATTGCTATCGGCGGAGGCAAGGGACTTGTTGTGCCCGTCCTGCGCAATGCTGAGAACATGAGCTTCTCCGACATCGAACTGGCGATCGTTCAGTACGCTGTGAAGGCGAAGAACAACCAGATTACCCTGGAAGAACTCGACGGTGGCACGTTCACAATCACTAACGGCGGCGTTTACGGTTCGCTGCTTTCGACGCCGATCGTAAATCCTCCTCAGAGCGGCGTGCTTGGCATGCATGGCATCTTTGATCGCCCAATCGCGGTCAATGGAGAAGTTGTGATCCGACCTATGATGTACGTGGCTCTGACCTACGACCACAGAGTGGTCGACGGCCGCGAAGCCGTTTCCTTCCTGAAACTCGTGAAGGATCTGATTGAAGATCCGACGCGGCTGATTTTGGAAGTTTAATCATGTCTTTGGCGTACTAGGTCCTTTCTGCCGGAAAGGACTTTCGCCGCCAGGCGAACCGTAGAGCTGCCACATGTTGAGCAACGGCAAGCTGCGCTTGAAAGCAAGACATGTGGCGGGATCTGAGCAACTTCCGTCGGCCGACAGTCGTGTACCGGTTGCACACATCGTCGCGGCAAGCCGCGAAGTCCTCCTCGGCAAGGAGGACCTACCATAAGTTGCGACGGCACTTCTGGCCAATTCTTCGTTTGCGATAACTTGAACCAAACACGCCGCTGGAAGAACATGTGTCTTCCGGCGGTTTTGCTTTCACGCTCTTGCAGGTAATTTTCGAAATGTCTGAGTCATTCGATCTGATCGTTGTGGGTGCTGGTCCTGGCGGCTATGTCGCGGCCATTCGCGCCTCTCAATTGGGGATGAAAGTTG
>CAIJTV010001191.1:0-3956 GCA_903823635.1 uncultured Planctomycetaceae bacterium | reverse complement strand
GGGCGATGAGCAATAGCGGGAGATAAACAAGCATGTAGCGATAGTCCACCGGCGGCCGCGGCCTGTCTCCGGTATGCCGTTTTCTGTGGAAGATCGAGTTGACCATCCAGTCAGTTTGTATGCGGCTACCAAGAAAGCCAACGAGCTGATGGCGCATACGTACAGCCATCTTTTTGCATTGCCCACAACGGGGCTGAGATTCTTTACGGTCTACGGTCCGTGGGGACGACCGGATATGGCGATGTGGATGTTTACGAAGGCGATTCTGGCCGGTAAGCCCATTGATGTCTTCAACCATGGACGTATGAAACGCGACTTTACGTTTGTCGATGACATCGTCGAAGGCGTCATTCGCACCAGCGACACGATCCCGACGGCACAGGCCGTGGCGAGCGATGCGGATGAATGCAGCACAGCAGCTCCTTATCGAGTTTACAATATCGGCAACAATCAGCCGGTCGAGCTGATGTATCTGATCGAGACACTGGAGTCTGCTCTCGGGCATAAGGCCGAAAAGAACATGCTTCCCATGCAGCCCGGCGACGTGCCGGCGACGTATGCCAACATCGACGCGTTGCAGCGAGACGTCGGTTTTCGGCCAAGCACGCCAATTGAAGAAGGCGTGAAGAAATTTGTAGCGTGGTACAAGAGTTACCATCAGGTCTGAGATATACTGCGAGCCAGGTTGACGACCGCATGGGTTCCGGCTCAATCGTTTAACGGCAAGCCGCGGGCGAACGTGCCTGAAGGAAGCCATTGCCTCCGGCTTGGCTGTGAACGATCGGATCTCTCCAGCGGCGCCCGTTCCCAAACATAATCTTCTTCGTTGGTTGCTCGGAGTGACCTACTGAAGACACCACCATAAATCTGAATTCTTAAATTGAGTCCCCCGACAATGAATTGGTCTACACAGCGCGTTGCATTTATTGGCACTGGTCAAATGGCGACGGCCCTCTCGGCCGGATTCGTTCGAAATCTGCTGAAGCCCGATCAGATTGCCGGCTACGATCCCTATGAATCTGCTCGAACGGCGTTTGCAGAAAAAACCGGCGTTGGCGTGACGGTCTCTGCAGATCTGACCAGTGTGCTCAAAGGGGCAACTGTGGTCATCCTCGCCGTAAAGCCGCAGATCATGACGGAAGCTCTGGCCACAGTTTCGGCGGCTCTGGAAACAGCTCCGGTGATTGTTTCGGTGGCAGCTGGTATCACGATTCAGAAGCTCGCGGCAGGTTTGCCGCAAGGAAGTCGTATCGTGCGAGTCATGCCGAACACTCCCGCATTGATCGGCAAGGGAGCGAGTGGCGTTTCTGCCGGAGCTACGGCCACGGCGGACGATGTCAAACTGGTTTCTGAATTGCTGCAAACAACAGGCATCGTGGAGATTGTGCCAGAGTCATTGCTCGACGCCGTGACTGGGTTGTCCGGAAGCGGCCCCGCTTACGTGTTTCAGATCATTGAAGCCCTGAGCGATGGCGGTGTCAAAATGGGCCTGCCTCGCGCCACAGCAACTCGACTGGCTTCGGCTACGGTGGCAGGCGCTGGAGAAATGCAACTGGCAACGGGCCTTCATCCTGCGGTGCTGAAAGATTCGGTCACCAGCCCTGGCGGCACGACTATCGCCGGCCTACATGCTCTGGAAAGTGGCGGACTGCGAGCAGCCGTTATGTCAGCTGTGGAAGCCTCGA
This sequence comes from uncultured Planctomycetaceae bacterium, assembly GCA_903823635.1. Taxonomy (GTDB): domain Bacteria; phylum Planctomycetota; class Planctomycetia; order Planctomycetales; family Planctomycetaceae; genus SXXK01. The sequence goes on along the minus strand of CAIJTV010001191.1, from coordinate 2,271 downwards.
CACTGCGTTCAAAACAACTGGGGCAGTAGACTCAACAATTGCAGCAAGCTTCAGAAGCCACATCTGCACTGACGTGGACAGAGCATGAACAGAATGCACCAGGTGCATTGAACGGGACAATATTCGGTCGACATTCGTGATCCGTCATTGTCAGCGTTTGCGTCAGCGCGTTCCCACCGATTACAAAGCGGTCTTTCGCAGATTCTTTTTGAGCGGGAACGCCTGTGCCTCAAGAGACCGCCGGATTGTCGCCCGAGAATACTGGCCACTCAGAACCGCAGCGACTGCCGCAGGTGCTGGGGCTGTTCGATGCGATAATGATCGTTGTCGGATCCATTATCGGTTCCGGAATCTTCCTGAAGGTCAGTTCCATCGACAGCGCGCTGGAGCCTTATGGGTTCCTGGCGATTATCGGCACGTGGCTGTTTGTCGGAATTATTACGCTCTGCGGTTCACTGGCTCTGGCAGAACTGGGAGCCATGTTTCCTCATGCTGGCGGCCCATACCTTTACATTCGTGAAGCTTATGGCAGACTGCCGGCATTCTTGTGGGGCTGGACGGAGTTCTGGGTCGTGCGGACCGGATCAGTTGGCGCACTGGCCTGTGCAACGGTTTTGTATTTCAATCAGGTCGTACCACTGTCGCCCGTGGGCCAGACTTCAATGGCGGTGCTGATTATCGCCGGGCTGGCGATTGTCAATCTCTTCAGCACTCGCGCGGGAGCGTTGGTGCAGGGAACAGCCACTGTTTCCAAGGTCGCGTTCCTTGTCGCGTTGATTGTGCTTCCATTCCTGTTTAGGAGTGTCGACACCGCAAATCTGCAGCCCATGTTTCAGATGCCCGATCAACCCGGCGCTGCGATGGCATTTCTGAAAGCGCTGGGAATCGCCATGGTCGCCGTGCTCTGGCCGTATGATGGCTGGATCAATCTTGGACCGGTCGCTGAAGACATCAAGGATCCTCGCCGCAATGTTCCGCGAGCCATGGCGATTGGTCTTGGAATTGTGATCGTCGTCTATCTTGGCGCGAATCTGAGCTATCATCTGGTGCTGCCAATTCATCATCTCGCGAACAGCCGAACAGTGGCTGCCGATGTTTTTCAGGTGATGTTCGGCCCGATCGGTGCTCAGGTCGCCGCTGTGGGAGTCATGATTTCGACGTTCGGAGCGACCAACTCCAACATGATCACCGGTCCGCGAATCTACCTTGCGATTGCTCGCGACGGCTTGGTTCCCGCGTGGTTGCATCGCATTCACCATCGCTATCATACACCGTGTAATACTATTGTGCTGCAGGCCGCCTGGGCCATATTTCTTGTACTGTTGTTTTCCGTGTGGGATCCCAATTCCCCGACGACGGCACCGACCGTCAGTTCAAGCGGCCCCATCGCTGGTACTTCATCCGTGGCTGCGGCAATTGCGGCACCGGTCACAGCCCCCACTTCAGGAGAAGAACATTCTCGCCGACTAAAAGCCGCCTTCGACAGTCTCACCGATTCGGTCATCTGTGCGGGAGTGATTTTCTACGGGATGGCCGTCGCTGCGGTTTATATTCTCCGTCGAACTCGCCCGGACATTGCTCGCCCGTATCGGACCTGGGGCTATCCTGTCACTCCGGCGTTGTTACTTCTCGCCTACCTTGGCGCGTTCATTAGCTTGCTGGTGGAGCGGCCCTCGCAAACCTTTGCTGTTTTGGGGCTGATTGCCTCGGGGGTCGCCTACTATGCGTTCGCCTCTCGAAGCCAAAGACGGCGGCGCCATGCGGGATGAGTATCTGACGAGATCAAGTCGAGTCAGCAATTAAAAAAAGCCCGCCATCCTTTTGAGATGCCGGGCTTTTCTGGTTCTTGGTTTGTGAGTCTTTCAGTGACCAATCTATTAGCGGGCCTCAGGTGGCAGCGGCACTAGTTCTTCCTGAGACGTTGCTGGCTCGACCGGCAATGGGACTTCACTCTGAGATGCTTCGATGGCTTCGGTCGCACCGTTTTCTGTCTGCGATTCAGTCTGAGAGAAGCGAGTCATGCGGCGATCGAGGATAACTCGGGCGGCTTCGCGAACTTCATCTTCGTTCAGACGTCGCAGGTTACCGATCTGAGTGAGTGGTTCAACAACATTGGCAACACGGCCCATGGTGGATTCCATCATTGCAATGTCCATCAGAGTTCGTCGCAGAGTCTCGAGCGACTTCACGTGAGAAGCCACTTCAACTCGGAAGTCGTCCATAATCTCCAGATTCTGAATCGCGGCAGAGATCTCGCTCGATTGATGGCTG
>CAIJTV010001190.1:0-4058 GCA_903823635.1 uncultured Planctomycetaceae bacterium | reverse complement strand
TGATGGGTTACTGGGGCGGAGGTGGATTGTTCAATACCAACCCAGCGTCAAGTGGTTCAGGTGCTGAATTGGCCAAGGTCTCAACGCTCCTCGATTTCGCTGCTCTCACCGGGGCTGGTGCGGGGAGCACTTCGATCACGATCGCAAGGTTCGCCTTCCAGATCAACGGGGCTGGTGGTTCTACAGTTCAGTTACTGGCAGATCGACTCAATCTGTCTCCGTTTGTTGGCAACACAACTTTTGGTCCGCTTGAAGAAGATCTGGACGATTTCCTCACATTCGGGTCTCTGACTTTCACCGTCGACGGCACCGCTGCAGTTCCGGAGCCAGCTTCGATGATTCTTGCGTCTCTCACCGCCGCCGTCGCTGGTGGTGGCAGTTATCTGCGACGTCGGAGGCTGAAAAAATCGGTGGGCTGAATGCGTACCTGGTCATGAATGCTGTTCAATTCGATGCAGAGCTGTTTTCCTGCGACGCCCGGATAACGCGCAACGCACTGGTGAATGAATGTCGGTCCTGAGTCAGATAGCACGGCTTGAAAGCAAAGCGGAACGCTGGCCGCGCAGGTTTCTGATTTTGGCAGTTTTGCTGTCTGCCGCCTGTTTCGGGCCGTGGCTGGTGATTCATTTCAGCCATCTTTGGCGCCGAGAACATTACCAGTTTTTCCCGATGATGCTGCTTGCAGTTGTCGGACTGAGTTATGCAAGTTGGAGGAATGCTCAACAACAGGGGAAATCCTTCGAGACGCTGAAGTTCGGCACGCCCTGGTTTGCTATGGCCGCATTGACCTTCTCGGCTGCATTATGGCTGAATTCTCCATGGCTTGCCTTCCTCACCACAATCACCGTGCTATGGGCTGTTTTTCGTAACGTCCCGTTTGGATCGAGCTCGATCGCACCCCTGTTTGTGCTCTTACCACTACCCTTTTCGATGGATGGTGAGTTAGTTCATGGGCTGCAGCGAATCTCTTCCCGTGGCGCGAGCGCGCTGCTTGATCTGGTTTCGATCCGGCATCTGATGTCGGGAAATGTTCTGGAACTCTCCGACAAAACTTTCTTCGTCGAAGAAGCCTGCAGCGGAATTGGTTCCGTGTACCTGCTGCTCGCCTCCGCAGCGATCTACGCGTCTTGGCGACAATTAAGACTTGTTGTGACGATCCCTCTTTTGCTGTCTGCAGTCCTCTGGGCCGTCGCGGGGAATACGTTTCGGATTTTCTGTGTCGCATGGGCCCATGAGAATCTGCACCGTGATCTCAGTTCCGGGAGTTCGCATGACATTCTGGGGTCCGTAACCTATCTGATCTCGCTTCTGCTGCTGATCATGACCGAACAGGCGTTACTGTTCGTGTTTGAGCCTGTGGGAGCGACGGCATCTCAGAACGTGACTGACAAGTCTGCACGATCTATGGCGATGGCCGTCGGCAGATTCTGGGATCGGCGGACCTTGATGGATCCTGAGATCCGCATCAAGAAATTTCTGACGATTGGTGTCTCCGGGTTCCGTGTGACGCGCGCTCTCTTTATCGTGCTTGTGCTGATATTCCTGAGTCTTGGCTGTGCTGGGAACATCTGGCGGTTCTGGCCGGAACTTCTGGCAGTGTCCCGGGCGGCATTTCCCAGCGTCGCGGCAGCAGCCGACGAGTCTTCTCGCGTGCCAGAGGCCGCCCCCGCGTCAGTCATTGCTCCTTTGATGAGGCTGACTCCGAATCTATTGAACCAGATCAGCGAGCTGGCGGTTGTCTCACAGGTTCCGCCGGTGGCCATCGACGTACAGCCTCCGCATTTGCCCGTGGACGCTCCTGCAACAGAGCCTTCTGAAGCGGGATCTTCCCCAGGGAGCAGATCTGCTGCCGGTCACGTGCAATGGAATCTTCAGCTTTCAGAAACTCCCGTGATGCTGATCATTGAAGGTCCGTGTCGCTCGGTCAACTCGGCTGCCTACGCAAACACACGTGATGATGATCACAGTGGTATGCACGAATGGACCGTCATCGAGTCGACGACCGCCGCAGTGGCTGACATCGCCAGCGATCTTCCTGTCGTGCGAGAACAGATTCTGCAACATCGACAGACAGAGTTTTGTCATGAACTGACTGCGGAGTTTTCCCAGACCGGTTCACCGATCCCGATGATTGAGAGTGGCACTTTGTCCGGAATTCGGCATGAGCTTTCGGAAGCGATTCGTTCAAAGAGCTCTGCTCGAGAAGAATGGTTCTGGAGAGTTACCCTGCGTTTCAAATCTGACCGCCCAATTGAATCTTCAGTCCGACCATCACGCATGGCTGTTTTTGGCGACATCCTGAAGGCGTTTCTGGCTCATTGGAGGACGCCTGTATGAAAATTCAGCGATTGCTGCTTCTTCCTGAGATGCTTTGGCTCTTTCGACTTCTGATGAGCCTCTTGATCTTCTTCCGAATGTGGCTGACAAGTCGCAGTTACCTGCGTCTGTTGTGTGCTGTCCCTGCAATTGCCCTGACGCTGGCTTTCGTTGGGGCCATGGCTTCTTCGCAACTGAGAAACCGTGATCCGAATCTGCGGGACCACTACCTGACGCTCGCAAAGCAGGCGGTGGTTGAGGGAAACGTAAAGGGCGCGAGATTATTGTTTCGACGAGCCCAGCAACTGGCGCAGGGTGATCAAAATATAACAATGGAGCTCGCTTTGTCCCTGTTTCAGATGAAAGAACGATCGGAGGCGTATCAGTTGCTGTCGTCGATCGCTCCGTCTGGAAAGTCCGGACATCTGCCGGCACATCGGTTTCTGGCGGAGAATCCTCCGGATCTTTCGCAGGTGCAGAAGGACCGTTTTCGAGCCATCCACCTGAGTCATCTCGTCCGCAACTCGGCGGAGACGCGACAAGAGCGAATCCAGTTGCTGCAGATACTGGCTCGATACCGCAAGTTTGATGATGTAAAGAAACTTATTCACGAAGCCCTGGATCGTTATCCGGAAGACCGCTTGTTTCTGGCTCAATTGAAGGTACGTGAAGGCGATCAGACGGGGGCTCGTTGGGAAACGGAACAAGCCTGCGAAGCTTTGGAAGCGATCGTTGCGAAGGAACCGGGAAATGCTGACCGCAGAATTCAACTGGCTCAGGGTTTGGTCTTCCTGGCTCGGTTCGCTGACGCCATCTGTGTTATGTCGGACGGGATGACGGACACGCAATCTGCGGAGTTGGCTTCTTCGCCGACAGATCCACTTGGGAGCGAACCTACGAATGCTGGGTTGGCTGGTGACAGTGGTGGCAGCAGCAGGTTGGCAGGTGTGGGACAGAATGATGAAGGACGAGATCGCAAGTTGGCGTTGACTCTTAGCAATACTTACTTTGCATGGATAAAGACGCTGCCGATTGATGAGCAGGCGATGCAGTTGCGGTGTCTGGAGAGAATGCTGAATCAGGAAGGTCATGAGAGTTCGACGACCGAACTGGCTGTGGATATGAGTATAAGGATGCAGTCGGCATTGCAGGATCCGGCAACTTCATGGATTCGTGCCGCGGTGGAGGGGAATGCCAGGGCGGCTCGCGGGGAGTTGTCCGATGCAGAGAGAGTTTATCGGCTCGCGCTGCAGTCAGCACCGGATGACCCAACACTTGCCAATAATCTGGCTTGGGTGCTGCTGGCAAAATCGCGATCAAAGCAAGCCGATTCAACAGAACAGGCTCAACAACAAATATTGGCGGAGGCACTTCGGTGGAGCGAACAGGCCGTCAGTACAATGCCGGAAATCGTCTCCTTTCTGGAGACGCGAGGTCAGATTCAGGCGGCACTCGGAAATCATGCTCAGGCACTCAGTGATCTGATGGCCTGTCTTGATCGTGGCAAAGACAGCCCGGAAATACAGCGTACCATGGAAGCCTGTGCTCGTGCTTTGCGCTGATCACGAACCGGGTATCCTGCAAAGGAAACGGAAGACACGGACATTTCGCACGCCTTCACAGCACATCTGCGATATTGGAAAGCTTCTGAGCCAACAGCCGGTCTTTCAGCAGACTCCGTTAATGCGTGTCGGCTACTTTCGATGGAACCGGTATCCGATCCCTCGGACAGTCTCGATGAG
>CAIJTV010001189.1:0-1536 GCA_903823635.1 uncultured Planctomycetaceae bacterium | reverse complement strand
CGCCAAGGTCATGAAACTTCAGGCGGCGCACTTCCTGCGAATCGCCCCGAGCGAGTTTCGAGCAACGCCGAAGCGGTATTGGCAGCTGTCCTTTGATCAGGAGAATCCTGCGTCCGCCGAAAAATGGAAAGAACGAGTCGATGCTGTTCTGCAGGAAAGCGTTGCCGCGCATCTTGTGGCCGACGTTCCTGTGGGAGCATTTCTTAGCGGGGGGCTCGACAGCAGTTCTATCGTCGCACTGATGTCAGGTCTGCGATCTGATCCGGTGCAAACATTCTCGATTGGCTTTGACGAAGCAGAGTTCAGCGAACTGCCTCATGCTCGCGAAGTAGCGAAGCATTTCGGCTGCATTCATACAGAAGAGATCGTGACGCCTGAAGCCGTTCGAGATCTGGACGATCTGACGTTTCTCTACGATGAACCATTCGCGGACGCTTCGGCAATTCCGACCATGGCGGTTTCTCGTCTTGCCGCGCAACATGTCAAAGTAGTGCTGTCCGGAGACGGTGGCGATGAACTCTTTGGGGGCTATTCCAGATACGCCCACGACCTGAAGGAAGCCGGGATTCGCGATCGAATTCCCGCCCTGATTCGGTCATTGGTGCTGCGTCCGATGGCGGCCATCTGGCCAAAATCTGACTGGTTGCCTCGCCCCCTGCGACTCAAAACCGCGATGGAGAATCTCTCGCGAAGCCCAGCCGAAGCCTATGCAAATACGGTTTCCACTTGTCGAAGCTCTGTGCGACGAAGTTTGTTGCGTCGTGACTTTTCCGCCACGTTGCGAGACTATCGACCGGAGCAATCGATCATCGACGCCTTTGAAGCGGGGCACCGCGATCCGTTGAGCGGAATGCTGTCCGCCGATACGAATGTTCTGCTGCCCGATGATTTCCTGACTAAAGTCGATCGAGCCAGCATGGGCTTTGGACTGGAAGTCCGTCCGCCAATGATTGACTGGCAGTTGATGGAACTCGTGGCTTCGATGCCTTCAGAGTTCAAAATTCGTAACGGTTCGAAGAAGTGGATCCTGAAGCAGCTGTTTGAATCGCGGCTGCCCAAAGACCTCGTCAATCGACGCAAACAGGGGTTTGAATTGCCAATCGATGCGTGGCTGCGCGGGCCATTGCGAGAACAAGTCCGAGTGCATGTGCTGAATTCGAACAGTCTTCTCGCGCAGTATATCAACGTCGATGCGGCTCGCCTGATGTACGAATCGCACTGTCGAGGAACCGGGCGACATGGCCAGCTGATCTGGAGTCTGCTGGTCCTGGCACGCTGGCTGGATGCCTGGGCCAAACCAGAATCAAAGCCTGTGCTGAAGGCTCCAGCTCGGAAGTTGGTTTTGCAAACGACATCCAGAACCTGATTGCTCCCGAAACATCGTCACTGACATTCCTGAAACTCGTTGATTGTCCTCGGTATGACTCTGAAATCCTCAACCAGTACTCTGCAGAATGATCGTGAGACGCTCAGCATTCCCGCGATGCTGCGTTCGCGAAGAACGACTGCGCAGAACGTTCCGGTGGTGGCGGGGCT
>CAIJTV010001188.1:0-5558 GCA_903823635.1 uncultured Planctomycetaceae bacterium | reverse complement strand
CCGCATTGAAGTGGTTGTTGAGTCATTGGCTTCTGACGCTTACTGTCACAGCCGTGACAGCCGCCGGAATAATGAAGCGGCATGCAATTCATGACCGGATCTCGACGGCGATCTGGGTGCTGAGTGCCTCCGCCGATCCACGAGTTCGAGTCGTGCGAACTCTGCAGTTGCTTGATACGCGTCTTGCCTCATCCCGGTTGGCTCGCCCCAGCGGAATGACATTCTCACGCTGGATAAAACGGCTTCCGGATTTGTCGACAGAGACTCCACATCTCAACGATTTTCTGCGCCTTGTGGAGTTGGCGGCGTATGGCACAAGAGAATCCTTCTCCTCAATCGATCGACAACACATCGTCGATTGCTGTGCCGCCATTCTTCGTGAGATCAGCCTTGCGAAGTGTCAGAAAACTGCTGAGCGACTGCGGGCTCGTGAGAAGTCCACGCTGCTGGAAGCGGATCGATCAGCGAATTTCCCTGTCAGCCCGGATGAAACGTTACCAATCGGGACTGGTTCGAACTTAGTAAGTGTCTCCTGAGACTGTTTAAAAAGAACATTTGATTCATGACGCTGGCAACAACATCTCAATCGATCGACGTGAACCACACGGCGCTGTCAGAACTGCGCAATCGACTTAATCATGCATTACGCGGCAAGGCGGACGTTGTCGAGCTGGTCCTGGTATGCTTACTGGCCAACGGACATTTGCTTTTGGAAGACAAGCCGGGGCTGGGAAAAACGACGCTGGCCAAAGCGCTGGCTTCTGGCCTTGGCGGCCGGTTTGCTCGCTGCCAGTGTACGCCGGACTTGCTCCCCAGCGATATCACTGGATTCAATATCTTTAATCAGAGCACTCGTGAGTTCGAATTCCGCAGCGGGCCGGTCTTTGCGGATATTCTGCTGGCCGATGAAATCAACCGCGCAACACCGCGCACGCAGAGTGCTTTGCTGGAGGCGATGGCCGAGAGACAAGTCACTGTAGACAATCAGAGATTCCCTCTCAGTCGTCAGTTCTTTGTCATCGCGACCCAGAATCCCGTCGACCAGCATGGCACTTATCCATTGCCGGAAGCGCAACTGGATCGTTTCGCCATGAAATTGAGTGTCGGTTATCCGGAGCATGCCGACGAACTGCAGATGCTGCAGGATGCTGTTGGCGGCATGGATCAGGCTGTTGATCAGCATCCCGTGCTTGATGCTTCTACGCTCAGCAGCATTCAGTCACAAGTTGCAGCGTTGTCGGTGGCTCGCAATGTTCAGGATTACCTGGTGAGACTGGGACATGAAACTCGCAGTCATTCCAGTATTGCTTTGGGCTTGAGTCCTCGCGGATTACTAACGTGGCAGCGAGTTGCTCAGTCCTATGCCTGGCTGGCCGGACGGAATTTTGTCACACCAGATGACGTGCAGGACGTTGCCTATCCTGTGCTGAGTGTTCGACTGGGGCTTGAGCCGGCGGAAGCGCAAACTGTGATCGAAGAAATTTTGAGTCGCGTTAGCGTTCCGAAGTATCAGGAATAGTCCGGCGTTGATTTTTTATAGATGAGGAGTCCCATGATCAACGATCTAGAGCTACCAATGCACGAACAGATCTCGCCGCAACGCAGCGTTGAGCAGAGATTGCTCCGCAAGTTGAATCGCATGCTTCATCTGACGGCGTGGTTGGGATTGTCGCTTGCGATCTTCGGCTGTGGTTCGCATGACGATCATCATGAAGATGAACATCTGGAACACTTTGTTCCAGCCCACAAGCCGGTCGACTATTCGGCTCTTATGGAACAATTGGAGAAGCGGATTGCTCAACAGACACTCGCGTCTGGTTCCGGTGAAGGAGCTGCGGATGCCACTCAGTCAGCCACTGCTCGACAGGAGTTGATCGACATCCTTGGCTGGATTCCAGAACTTGCTGCCGACAGTGAGCTGCGAAAGCAGGATTTTGAAGCGGCGGTCTCGGCTGGAACGCGGCTCAGTATCGCACTTGGATTCACGAAGCAGAGTGATGGCACCGCGCCGGTTGATCAGTCAACGATTCACAAACTTCTGGAAGAGCTAAAGGCTCTTGTTTCCAAATCACAGACTTCCACGGAGCCGATGTAATCATGGCGGAAATGATGTTCTGGGGATTCGCGGTCAGATTTACCAGCAGCCTCGTGCAGGCGTCGCCCTTCATCCTGTGCGGTTTTGCAATTGCCGCAATTTTGCGACGGTTCTTCGGCTACGAGGCAACTCGTCGACTGTTTGGCGAAGGCACTCGCTCCGCTTTGTTTCGGGCGTGGGTGATCGGGATGTTGCTGCCGGTCTGTTCGCTGGGTGTCATTCCTGTCATTCGGGAACTCCGGCGGGCCGGTATCCGAGGCGGCACGATTCTGGCCTTTGCGATGTCAGGACCATTGTTCAATCCGCTGTCGCTGTTGTACGGGCTGACGTTGTCAGAGCCGATTGCAATCCTGTCGTTCGCTGGTTGTTCATTAGTGATCGTGACCGTGATTGGGATCATCTGGGATCGTCTGTTTCCCGATTCGGCATTGCCGATGGTCGAAGAAAAGCCGGTGGCCTATGGCTATCGACGCATGCTGGCCGTAGCGACAGCTGCAGGAAGAGAAGCGACTTCAGGTTCGCTGATGTATATCCTGATAGGGCTCGTCGGAGTTGGCTTGCTGGGGGCGATCGTCCCAGCCAACAGCCTGCAGCATACATTCAACCATGACAATGCGCTGGCTCCATTATACATGGCTGCCATCGCGATTCCTGTGTATGCCACCCCCATGTTGGCGATGTCTCAACTGGGCATGATGTTTCAGCATGCAAATTCCGTAGGAGCCGCCTTTGTATTGCTGGTCCTTGGTGCCGGCATGAACATGGGCATCGTCATATGGCTCTACCGCGAATACGGTATGCGTCGAGGCACCACGTGGATGGTTTTGCTGCTGGGCATCGTGTTGGCGCTCGCCTACAGCGTCGACAAACCCTTGTTCCCTCGAGACATCGAACCAGCTAATCATACCCATGCCTTCGATATTTATTGCCAGCCATTCACTAACGCCGCTGGAGCTTCCTGGCTGCAACTTGTCAGCCAGAAACTGCAACGTGATATCAATCCATTTGAATGGCGGAACCTTTGGCTGTTTGGCGGTTTGATCGGATTCGGAGTTGCACTGAGGCTGGTCGATCGTGCGTCAAAACTGGAACGCTGGCTGGAGTCAGAAGTCCCCGCGTCGGCTCCTCGTCGAGGTGATATTGTCGTCCCCGGTCCGGTACTTGGCTTTCTTTCGCTCGCTGGCCTGGTCGCCTTCAGCATCGTCGGCTGCTTTGCGTACTATCCTGCTCCTGATGAATGTCTGGAGGCGATGGTCGACGCAAAAATCAGTGCTCTGAGCGGCGCGCTGGCAATGAATCATACCGAGACAAAGTACTGGGCCGAGCGCTACGACGACTGGACTCGAAAACTTGAGGTCGGAGCCTATCTGCGACATGGTGAACTCAGCGACTACCATCGCTGGAAAGCTCGACTCATTCGTGAGCAACTGGAGTTACTGGAGCATGAAGTTGAAGACAAAGAACGTGAAGAAGTGGCCCATTTGGTGCCAAAACTCTCGAGAAGCCACAATCGGATGAAGCGAGCCTTTCTGCAGGAGCTTTGAAACGCGTCGCTTCCAATCGCAGACTGAGTTCAGCAGAATCCCGGTCGCCCACTTCAATCTTAAACCTTGGGGGAACTCTGCGATGAGAATTGCTTGTGCTGCGTTGATCGGTGCGACCATTGTTCTGTGTGAAACGCTGCCTGCTGCGACGATTATTCATGCCGGACGATTAATCGATGGCCGCAGCGATGAGTTGCAGACGGAGATGTCCATCGTCATCGAGGATGGAAAGATTACCGAAGTGGTGAAGGGATTCATCAATCCGGCCGACGGCGATCGCCTGATTGATCTCAGCCAACTCACGGTCATGCCCGGCCTGATGGACATGCACACGCATCTCATCGGCCAGCACTCCAAAGAGGCGTACACCGAAAAGTTCTTCATGGAAGAGTCGGACTATGCTCTGCGATCCACCATGTTCGCTCGCGCTACGCTGATGGCCGGGTTCACAACAGTGCGAGAACTGGGTGACAACGGCATCAACTCCGTTTCGCTGCGACGTGCCATCACGGAAGGCTGGATCGTCGGGCCTCGGATTTACACAGCGGGAAAATCCATCGCCACAACGGGAGGTCATGCCGATCCAACAAACGGTTTGAAGGGTGATTTCCGCCGCGATGCCGGTCCGACGGAAGGCGTCATCAACGGCGTCGACGATGCTCGCAAAGCCGTTCGTCTGCGTTACAAAGAAGGAGCAGATTTGATCAAGCTGACTGCGACCGGCGGGATTCTGAGTCTCGCGGCGAATGGTCAGAATCCGCAGTTCACCAAAGAAGAATTGGAGGCTATTGTTGAGACGGCTCGTGACTACGACATGGTTGTGACCGTTCATGCTCACGGGGCCGAAGGCATGAAGCGAGCGGTATTGGCCGGCGTGGATTCCATCGAACATGGCACGTATATGACCGACGAGATCATGGAACTGATGAAAGAGCGAGGAACCTATTGGGTTCCGACCAATATGGCGGGAGAATGGGTCGCAAAGAAGGCTGCTGAGCCCGGATATTTCCCTGAAGTTGTTCGTCCCAAAGCGGCCGCAATCGGCCCGGCGATCAAGCAGACATTTGCGAAAGCTTACAAAGCTGGCGTCAAGATCGCCTTCGGCACGGATAGCGGAGTATCAACGCACGGGGAAAATGCTCATGAGTTTGAACTGATGGTTGAAGGCGGCATGCCTCCCATGAAAGCCATCCAATGCGCCACAATTGAGGCGTCTCGATTGCTGCGTGTCGAAGACAAACTGGGAACACTTGAGCCCAACAAACTGGCCGATGTTGTTGCGGTGTCAGGAAATCCTCTGGAGGACATCAGTGCGATGAAGCATGTCGTTTTCGTTATGAAAGAAGGCGAGATCTTCCGGCAGCCGTAGAGATCTGGCACGATATTTCAGCCCGCAACATCTACTACTTCAGAGCTATCCGGTGCCGTCAATCTTCCACCGTCTGCAACCAGCCTTAAGCCGAACTCAACGCCGCGTCGCCGATTTTATTGCGTTTGATTTCGCCCCAGCATAGACTCGTGCAAAAAGGAGAACGTAAATGACTCTCGAAACTATGATCGAAGGTCTATCTTTTCGGGAAAAGATCGCTGCGATGGAATTGATTTGGCGTGAGTTATCCGCCGAACCAGTTTCGTTTCCTTCACCGGCTTGGCACGAGGCTGTCGTTGCAGATCGCCTTGCAACTCCGATGTCCAGTGATTCCGTGCCACTCAACAAGGCAAGACAGGCTGTTCGAGAGGCGATCGATGCACGTAGAACTCCGAACTGAGGCGATTTCCGATTTAGTCGAGGCAGCATGGTTCTACGAACGGCAGGGGCGTGGGCTCGGTGAGCAATTCTCTGATGCCATATTCTCGCACTTGGCCTATCTTGAAACGGTCGCTGGCGGCCATGAGGTCGTGTTCGCGGCGCATCGCAT
>CAIJTV010001187.1:0-4983 GCA_903823635.1 uncultured Planctomycetaceae bacterium | reverse complement strand
TTCGTTTAACGGCAAGCCGCAGGCGTCGGCGCGAAAAAACACCTGTCGCCTGCGGCTTGCCGTTAAGCGAGTTGTTAACTCTTCGGCTCATTGAGATTTGATCGGCAGCACAATGCAGGAACCCTCACAACGCCAGGAACGACTGACACCCGCTGAAGTCACAGCGAGGATTGTGCAGATCGTATCTCAGCAGGAGACGACCAAGTATTGTTCGAAGTGTCAGAAGCATGTTCTGGCGTTACGTCCTGGCACCAGTCGATTTCGGCAAATGCTGTTGACCATTATTACGCTGGGGTTATGGTCCGTTTTCTGGATTACTGATGCGGTTCGTCGGCCGGGCTGGCGATGCTCGGAATGTGATCAGCGAGTTGGGTGAGATATGAGCGATGGATGGTGCCCTTCAGATCCAGCATCGGCAATGAATTCATTTTCAACTGTTCTTGTCTTCTCTCGAAGAGTTTCCGTTTGGAGTATCCATGCAGACAATTGGTGTTGGAATCATCGGTAGTGGTTTCATGGGGCTGACGTACAGCGAAGTTGCTGCAAGACATGTTCAGGGATGCAAACTGGTCGCGATTGCCGGCGGACGTCGAGCGGAGCAGTTGGCTGCAGACTACGATGTTCCGGCCGAGGCGACGGTTGAGTCGTTGCTGTCGCGTGACGATGTGCATGCTGTGGTTCTGGCGACGCCGGACATTGATCGGCTCAGGCTGACTCAAATGGCGGCTGCAGCGGGCAAGCATGTGCTGGCGGAAAAGCCGATGGCTCCGACTGTTGCCGAGTGTGATGCCATGATCGCGGCTTGTACGGCGGCGAATGTGAATCTCTCGGTAGTTAAGACTGAGCGGTTTCGAAAGATCACCCGAAAGGCCAAGGAATTGATTGACGATGGGACGGTCGGGCCGATTCAAATGCTGCGAACGGTTTCGGCTTTTCCGCTTCCTTTGTCACGCCAGCTTTTCGATGAACGAGCCTGGATGTCGGATCCCAATGGCGGTGGGCTCTTTATGGGAATGGCATCGCATAACACCGATTTTCTGCGATGGCTGACCGGCCGCAATGCCGTCAAAGTGTTTGCTCAGGCTACAACTTACAGTGACATCGCCGGTCCTCCGCTTTCGGTGATGGCGCAGATTGTGTTTGAAGACAATATCATGGCTCAGATGTGGATCACTGGTGAATTGCCGAATCCTAGTCTGCCCAGTAGTGAAGTTCGATTTCAGGTCTTTGGTCGAGATGCCATGCTGGATCTGGAGAACTTCGAGTTTCTGGATGTCGGCAAAGGCGACAAGTGGGAGCGTGTCTATACTCCGGAGAGATTTGATTATCTGAAAGAGCCGAAGTCGCCGATTCGCTTGTTCCCGCATATCGGCGTGATTCAGGAATTCATCGACAGTATCCGTGAACAGCGACCGCCCAAAGTTGGTGGTGCTGAAGGTCGAGCCGCGGTGGAACTGTGTGAAGCGTGTTTGATTTCTGCAAGAACCGGACAGGCCGTTACGTTGCCATTATGACGTGATTTTCATTCTGGACAGAAACGAGGATCACCATGAGCGAACAAGAGGCCGAGACTTCTTCCGCGGGCTGTGGACTTTCGTGGCCTGAACAGCGGCGAAATTTGATTCTGTTTGCTCTGTGTACTGGAACGCAATATCTGGCTGCTCCGGTTTTGTACGTGGGAATCACTCAAGCCTCATTGTGTGATCGCCTCGGAGCTGATGCCAGAACTTCAAATTTGCCTGGCACATTGTTCTTTGCGATGACCGCCATGCCGGCTCTGTACGCCTGGCTGTCGCCCGGAGTTTCGGCCCTACGCCGTAATCTGGGTTTGCTTTATGGGACCTCGGCAGTGATGCTGGCAACGTTGGCCATCACGTTGTCGTTGCCAGTTTCCGATTCGTTCAAGCTGAGCATGGTGATTTTGCAGGGAGGTGTTTCCGGAGCCGTAATGCCCGCCGCGATTGGGTTGCTTTGGGAAGTCATGGGCCGAGGCTCAGATGAGTCGCGGCGTGGCCTTGCTTTGGGGTTAGCTTTTGGTGCAGGGCCGCTGCTGGCTGTTCTTGGTTCTCTGGGGCAGACTGCTTTGCTGGGCGGAGATTTGTTTGGATGGCACTTTGATGGACTCGCGTATCCGCGCAACTTCATCATTCTGTTTGCTACAGGTGTTCCAGTAATGGGCATTGCTGCTGTTGTCTCGCAGTTGTTCGTGATTCAACCGGTTGCACAGGAGCAGCCCAGAGAACCGCTTTCGGCCGTGAGGGGATTACTTGTCGGCATTCTGCTGATGCTTATCTCGATCGCATCGATGCATGTTGCTGACAGCCCCGAGGATCCGGCGAATGGGGCAAACGCGGGATTGTTCAACTCCGGACCGTTTTTTCGTGTACTGGGAGTTTTCTCGGCGGTCGGAGCTGTCGTTGCTTTTGTGGCTCACTTTCGATCGGTCTTCCAGCATCGCATTCTGTTGCTGGCTACCGTGGTGACAATCCTTGTGTATGCCGGTAATGTGATTCCTTCGAATATGAACCTGTACTCCGGAGAAGCGTTGGGAGATCTGCCGGAAAAGTATGCCGGAGTTCAGAACATGCTGCGTTTTGGATTCAAAGTTGTCGCCGGAGCAATGCTGGGATGGCTGCTGACTCGCACCAATCCTCGCGTGGGAATTTTGGCGACCGCGTCGATTTTTCTGATGGCTCAGATCTGGGCGATGTGTGTGACTGGGCCGTGGTATCTGGTTGCCTTCGGAATCCATGGAGCTGGTGAATTGGTCGGGGTTTATGCGCCGAACTACATCGTGTCGGCCTCCCGTCGTGATCAACTCCGACGCAACATGGCCTTCGTCACGATGCTGATGGTTCCCGCCGCGCCGGCTGGATATTTGTTCGGGGCCATCGTCGATGTTGTGAAAAGTTCAGGCTGGACAGCGCTTGGGATGAACAGTACCGCACTGGGGTTTCGGCTGAGTTTTCTTGTCTGCGGGTTGTTCATTTTGACGGGCATCGTACTGGCAGTACTGTTGCTGCCAGCAAAGCCAAGACCAGAGGAGGCAACGTGAGTTGAGAGCAGTCAATGGCGTGGATGTTCCATTGCCGTCAAGTAGCACGCGACCGTCGAGCAAAAGTGGGCAACTGAACGGTAAATTATTGAAACCGCCGCTGGCGATCACACGTACTAATTCAGGACAGAAGACGTCGCCCCCGAGAATGATCCATCGGAAAACGCCGATTTTTTAAGGCTCGCCAGACTTGATCGCGACAGCGAAAAACTCCAGAACGGCTTACGATCTGCCCAGAAAAGCGAGACATAGCCAGCCTCTCTTTTTGCCTGATCAAAACCAGCTATCACCAAGCTCGTCGAGCCTGCATTTCAATGGCTGTGAGCATCCCCTTTCGGCGGGTTTGACAACTTCGCTGTTTTCTCTGCGTCCGTTAGTTCGTCCCATTCTTCGAGGCATGGTGGGCAGCAGAAGGCCACTTTCTTGCCGTTGAAATCCTTCACCAGTGAAGCATCAACCTCTTTCGGCTCAATTTCATTGCCCATGATTGGACAGACAGTGTTCACGAATTCCGAAGCACTGGCGGCTGATGTAGTCACTTCGACTCCGGTTTCGGAGCAGCCTGCGAGGCACAGGCAACCTGAAAACAGTGCGGCTTGAAGAATGCTTTTCATGTTGAGTCTCTTATCGAATCTGGCCTTGGAAATACATACTGTCGTATTGGGTTGTTGCAACAGAGTTTAGAACGCTGTTGCTGCCTGTCCATCCCTGTAATTCCGATGGACGACGTTTCCCAATCATGCTTTTTCTGGTTTTTTCGACGCTGGCTCGACAGCCACCGCTCCTGCGGCATTTAGCGGCAAAATGGCGGCTGTAGTTATGGCTTTAAAACACAGCGTTGCCAGCGGTGGGACTGTGATGGCAATGCTTTGAGCACGCCCGTGAGCAGCTTCCGCCCTGGAGTAAACTCCGCCCTGGTTGCCTATTCCCGCACCGCCGTACCACGCTGCGTCGCTGTTGAAGATTTCTTTGTAGAAGCCGGGACGAGGAACTCCCAGGCGGTACTGCTCGCGTGGGGCAGGCGTCAAATTGCTGACGACAACAATGATTTCCGATGCGTCCTGTGTCTGACGAAGGAAGGCAATCACAACGTTAGTCTGATCATCACCGACAATCCATTCAAACCCCTGAGGCACAACATCGCCATCGTGCAGAGCTGGTTCACTGGAATAGAGTCGATTGAGATCACACATCATCCGACGAATGCCCTCATGGGTCTCAAAAGTTCGGAGTGCCCAGTCGACTTCTGCGTCATGATTCCACTCCGTCCATTGAGCGACTTCAGTGCTCATGAACTGCAGTTTCTTGCCGGGAGCCATATACTGCCCTGCCAGCAGCAAACGCAGATTTGCAAACTTCTGCCACGTGTCGCCGGACATCTGAGACAACAGCGAATGTTTGCCGTGAACGACTTCATCATGCGAAAGCGGCAGCACAAAGTTCTCGGAGAACGCATAGATGCTGCGGAACGTCAGATCGTTCAAATGATAGCCGCGGAAGACGGGATCGCGTCGCATAAACCGCAACGTATCGTTCATCCAGCCCATATCCCATTTCATCGTGAAACCAAGTCCACCGGTGTAGCAGGGACGTGAAACGCCTGGCCACGCCGTCGATTCTTCTGCGATGGTCATGACTCCCGGGAACTCGGCATGCATCAGCGTATTAAAGCCTCGCAGGAAATCAATGGCTTCAAGGTTCTCGCGGCCTCCGTACTGATTGGGGATCCACTGGCCGGAGTCGCGCGAATAATCCAGATACAGCATCGAAGCGACTGCATCAACTCGAATACCATCGATATGGTAGACGTCGCACCAGAACCTCGCGCTGGAAATCAGGAACTCGGTGACCTCACGGCGACCGTAGTTGAAGATCAGCGTATTCCAGTCCGGATGGAATCCAAGTCGCGGATCGGCATGCTCATACAG
>CAIJTV010001186.1:0-2413 GCA_903823635.1 uncultured Planctomycetaceae bacterium | reverse complement strand
GTGAGTACCCCCGTCCGGATTGAAAATGTTGTTCGCGTAGGTCAACACGTTTTCTGTGTAACCATCGTTGTACTGCATCGCCACTTCAACGACGACGTGCTCTTCAGGGGCTTCCGCCATGACTCGAAACACGTCAGCCGTCAGCGGCGTCTGGGTTCGATTCAAATACTTCACGAACTGGATCAGGCCGTCTTCAAAGTGAAACTCCTCCGTCCGGTCGGCTCGCTCATCGCGGAGAGTAATTCGAATGCCGGGGGTCAGAAACGCCAGCTCACGCATGCGGCGAGTCAGAGTGTCCAGCGAAAACTTGGTTTCAGAAAAGATCGTTGCGTCCGGCAGAAACGTCAGGCGAGTTCCCGTGGAGTCCGCGCCGCCCAATTGTCGCAGCTCGGATGTGCGACGACCTTTTTCGAAATCCATCACCCACGTCGAACCGCCACGACGTACTTCAGCCGTCAGCCAGGAACTGAGCGCATTCACGGCGGTGATCCCGACGCCGTGAAGACCGCCCGTACCGACTTTGTAACCGCTCTCGCGATTAAACTTTCCGCCGGCGTGGATTTCCGTCAGAACGACTTCCAGAGCCGGACGACCATCGCCTTTGACGACGTCCACCGGGATACCTCGGCCGTTGTCGACGATGGAGATGCTTTCGTCGAGATTGATTTGAACGTGGATTTCCGAAGCGTATCCGTTAACAGCTTCGTCGATACTGTTGTCGACCACTTCGTAGACGAGATGATGCAGGCCCGGAGCACCGGTGTCGCCGATGTACATCGCCGGACGGGTTCGAATCCCTTCAATTCCCTTCAGATGCTGAATGTCAGAAGCATCGTAGGTTTCTGCCGCTGGAGCAGGCTTTACTGCTGCGTTAGTCGGCAGGGTGTTATCGTCGTTGGCAGCGTTCGCTACAGACACGTTTTCACTTTCTTCTGTTCAACCGAAAACATACCGGGGATCTGATACTTCAAATTTGAAATCTCAAATGACCGGCTTTTCAATTCACTACTTTAACGAGCACGCACGTACCGAATGGATCGAATGTTGGACTGAGGCAAATTGGTCTTCATTTGCTCCAGCACGGTCTCATGCATGAAGCCCCGCAACTCTTCAAGAGTTGCACTGTTTGTGACCACCACTTCCACAATCCCATCACGAACTTTGCGAGCTGTGCTGCGTCGACCCAATTCCGGGCCAACGATTCGTTTCCATTCGGCATCCAGGCTTTCCGCCGCCGAACGGTTCACAACGCCGGTACTGCGAATAAAACGCATCAAAGCGTTCTTCAGAGTTGACGGCGATGACAACATTTCATCAGACACGCAGGGAAGTCCTTTTCACGAAGTGTTTAGTTTTCGGTGCTCAGTGTTGAGTATTGCGATTGACTGAACACTGGCAGCTGAACACTAACCACTCTGCTCTTATCGATCCTGTGACAATGGCATGATGACATACGTGTAAGAATCTTCGACGCGGAAGACCGCCGCTGTATCCGAATCCGTCAGTTGCAGATCGACCAGAGTTTCTGGTGTCAGCACCTTCAGGAAATCAGCAACGTACTTCGGGTCGAAAGTAATTTTCACTTCGTCATGGTCATACTCGATCGGCAGTTCAATTTTTGACTCACCAATCGTGCTGGCCTGACTGCTGAGCGTCAGCATGGACGAACCAAACTGGAAGTCGACGCCTCGACTTTCTTCGTCAGTAATAATCTGAGACTGACGAACGGCCGCGAAGAAAGGAGCCACGGGCAGCGGCACATTCACGTTGCCGCTGCGAGGAATCACGTCGCGATAGCGCGGGAACCGGCCTTCCACAAGTCGACTGTAAACAGTACACGCCCCGGATCGCATCATCACGTCGTTATCGTGAACGGCGATGTCTACAAACTCCGCCTGAGGATCAATGGAACGCTCCAGAAGAGACATCGCCTTCGTCGGCACGACGGTCGTCTTTGTCGGAGCCATCGGGTTGCCTTCTTTTTCGCAGGCAGCCGTCGCCACAGCCAGGCGTCGGCTGTCTGTTGCGGCCAGAGTGACGGTGCCTTCACCGAACTCAAGCAACAGGCCACCAAGGGCGTAGCGAGTACTTTCTGTATCTGTCGCAAACGACGTCCGGCGAATCATCTGCCTGAACACGGGAGCAGGAATTCGGAAGTAGTTCTGTTCGCTGAAGGACGGAACAGGTGGGAACTCCCGAGGATCTTCTGACGATAGCCGAAACTTGGCAGATGCCGCTTTCAGCGTGATGTTCTTTTCGTCGATCGTCAGGTCGAGCTGTTCGTCCTGAAGTTCGCGCAGAATCGATGAGATGCGTTGTGTGGGAAGCAGGGCGTCTCCCGTTGAACTGGTTGTGACCCCACCAACTTTGAAGCGAATGGCCATTTCCTGGTCGGTGCCAACCAGTTCCACGC
>CAIJTV010001185.1:0-3014 GCA_903823635.1 uncultured Planctomycetaceae bacterium | reverse complement strand
TGACACCACTCCACTGCACCGTTACCTTCGCGACAGACGCAAATCCGAAGAAGAAAGACGTTGCGGAACTGGCCCAAAGACTTGCGGAGGTAGTATGTTGCAACTTGCCGATCGATGATGACTCGAAATGCACAATCCTTGATGCCCTTGATGGGTTGCCGCATCCGATCATTTCAGCACGGGTCACATTTCCCCGAATCGGAAAGTCGGGAATCTGGCAGCGATCAGTCAGTTATTTCGTTGATGAAGATTGCGTGGATGCGTTTCAATCAACGATTGCCCGCAAGAATTCTAAGTTTGCTCACTACAGTTTATCCTGTCATTCATGTTGGCTCGTCCTTGCTTCGACTTGGTGGATGGGGGGGCTGGAACCAGGGCCGAGAGCACTTGCCAATTGTTTCGACTCTCAGTTCGATCGGCTTTACTTCGTGGATATTTCCGGACGGCAGCTCTTTCGCCTTCGAAGCCATGCCGAGCTGAGTTGAACGACGAACTCAAGGACATTGGCCTCGCCTTCTCCGGAAGAGCTGCTGTTTTTCGCGGATAGAGCGGGCGCGGGGTGAGGTGTGTTTGACGGATTTGCAGCGGGTGGCGGCGGTAATCGAGTGGCGAGAGCAATGGGCGTTGTACGTGGGCTGAGAGAGTATCGCAACAATAGGACGCAAGAATGAACGATCCCAAAATCAGATCCTTTGCAGCGCCTGCATCGGTGACTGTGTTGCTGCTGACGACTATTTTTCTCTACAACATGGAACGTCCGAAGCCAGACAGCGGGAAGTTGCTTCAGAGACCTGAAGCCAACCTTCGAGTTGATGAGAAGGCGACACCTGCTACAGACTCTGCCATTGCGTCTGTTGGTGCTGAATTGCCAACAAGCACAGAAACCATCGTCACAAACAGTATCGGGATGCAGTTGATACGGATCCCGATCGGGGAATTCTGGATGGGTTCTCCAGCCAGTGAGTCAGGTCGGTGGGAAGGCGAGCACCGGCATCGAGTTGGAATCACAAAGTCTTTTTACATGGGGATTCATGAGGTCACCGTCGGACAGTTTCAGCAATTTGTGAATGCCACCACGTATCGGACCGCTGCTCAAAATGAAAGGAAAGGCGGCTTCGGTTTTGACCTGTCCCGAAGCCCTGTCAGGGGGCGATATGACCGACTCTTCAATTGGACATCGACGGGATATGAGCAGACGCAGCAGCACCCCGTGGCGAATCTTACATGGGATGATGCCAATGCATTTCTGGAATGGCTGAGTCGCGAGGAGTCAGTCCGGTATCGGCTGCCGACGGAAGCAGAGTGGGAGTACGCATGTCGTGCCGGGACGGACGCCACTTTTCAGAATGGGTCAAGTTCTGATGAAATCACCTCAATCGCGAATGTTGCAGACCTCAGCCTGAAAACCGCCGGAGTTGACGTTAATAAGGACCCGGGCTTCACTTTTGCGGCGACGGACGACGGCCATGTCTTTACTGCACCCGTTAGGAGTTTCCCGAAGAACGCATTTGGTCTTTATGATATGACGGGCAATGTGTGCGAATGGTGCAGTGACTGGTTTCAGGAAAATTACTACCTGGAATCTCCCGCTGTTGATCCTCAGGGTCCGGACAAGGGCGTTTTTCGGGTCCTTCGAGGCAGCGGATGGCAGGGTTCGGCGAGACACTCTCGATGCGCGAATCGCGCACGGTTTGAACCAGATTTTCGAGCCGATTTTCTTGGCCTGAGAGTCGTTCGGGAAGAGTTCCCAACGATCGCGGAGACATCCGTCTTGCCGCTGAAACCAGTACCGATTTCTGATGCCAGTCAGCGCTTCACGAATTCAGTCGGTATGAACATTGCGCATCTTTCGCCCGGTGAGTTTTTGATTGCGACGGGATGGGGGAAAGGCCGCACGAAGCGCGAGCATTCTGTTCAAATCAGTCGTCCATTTTTTCTTGGGACCTGTGAAGTCACCGTTGGGCAGTTTCATAGATTTGTGACTGAGACGGGCTACAAGACGACGGCAGAGACCGATGAACTGGGCGGACACGGATACGATGACAAGAGAAGGAGCATTTATGACAAGTCATTCAACTGGATGAATCCCGGGTTTCGTCAGAGTGATCAACACCCGGTAACGAATCTGACACGAATGGATGTGGAGGCGTACCTGCATTGGCTAAGGGCGAAAGAATCCCGGCAATATCGATTGCCGACAGAGGCAGAATGGGAATATGCCTGCCGTGCAAATGCCGAGCTTAAAGGTCCTCAGGAGGGAGAGGCCAATGCTGACGATCGGGCATTCTTTGAGGGACGACTTCACCACGATTCTTCTGGCGACCGCAGCGGCGCGTCGGCCAGTTTTAATGACGGCTATGTTTATACGGCCCCTGTAGGCCGCTATAGGTCCAATGGCTTCGGTCTGTTTGACATGACCGGCAACGTCTCAGAGTGGTGTTCTGACTGGTTCAGCGAACAGTCGTATCATATCACCCCATTTAGTGGACCAGTTGGCCCGCCGATTAATGATCCCGTTGGTCCACCGCTGGGCACCGAACGAGTGGTGCGTGGCGGTAGCTGGAGATGGTCGGCTTTTAAAGCTCAGAAGCCTCAGCGGTCTCATCAGGAACCAAGTTTCCGGTCTTCGGACCTTGGATTTCGCATTGCACTTGATGCGCCCGTTGAAGCAAAGTCCGAGAGTGGCGACCAAATGGCTGGTACTGCTCCCAATGTCGTCACTGAGCCCGCTGCTGACAAGATTCAGCCTGAAGGAAGTCTGGCGAATCCGGTCATCGTTCGACTAAACGAACCGTGGACGCACTTTTCAGTTGGAGGGAGCGGACGTTACTTCGTCTTTGATCAGCCGAACGCGGAAAGCCTCGTTGTGCTGGACATTACCACCGGCAAAGTGGTGCATGAAGTAAAACCGGTGCTCAACGACGTCATGTTTGCCGCTGGAGCGGAAGCCCTGTTTGTGGCAAGGCCGGCGCAGGGCACGCTTGAACGAATTAAACTTGGATCTTTCACGCGAG
>CAIJTV010001184.1:0-6006 GCA_903823635.1 uncultured Planctomycetaceae bacterium | reverse complement strand
TGAAATGGGCTCTTACTGTTTTCATCACGTGTCTGAGACACGTTCTACTCTGAAAGGAATCTCTATGAAGTCGTCGACCATGTTCGCTTTGTTCGGTGTTGTCGGAGGCTGGATTACGATTGCCGAACCAATCTACGCTCAGTCACAAGTGCGTCAGTCATCTCCGCCAGCTGTCACTCAGTCACGATCATTGAGCCGGCTGGAGCAGTCTCTGAAGGCTGCCGGCAGCGAAGGCAAATTCACGTTCATCGTGTTCACGAAGGAAGATAACGCCGCTGGTCGAGAAATGCTGGGCGTTGTGGAAACCGGCGTCGCCGAGCGTCATGAACAGGCCGTTGTGGTCACCGCTCGAGCCAACGATCCTGCCGAGCAGCCTCTTGTTCAGCATTTCGGCATCGGTCGGGCACCGATGCCGCTGACAGTGGCCGTTGCTCCCAACGGAGCGATCACCGGAGTTTTCGCCAAAAAGATCTCTGACGAACATCTCAGCGCGGCCATTGTCACTCCGACAATGATGAAATGCATGAAGTCACTGCAGAACAAGCAGCTTGTGTTCGTTCTCGTTTCTTCCGGCAATAAGCCCGCTGTTCCGAACGGAGTCAAGGCGCTTCAGTCAGACCCGCAGTTCAAAGACCGGATGACATTCGCGTCAATGCGAGTCGACGATCCGGCTGAAACACGGTTTGTCACTCAGATGCAGATTGACCCACAGAAGGTTGTTGGCCCATATGCCGTGCTGATTGCTCCGCCGGGAGTTCTGGTTGGACATTTTGACACCGCTTCGACGCCAGCTCAAATCGCAGCCGCTATCCACAAGTCCGGACAGTGCTGTGATGACCCAAACTGCAAACACGCAGCAGCACCAGCTAAGCAGGCTGTCAAACCGAATTCATCAAGGAAGAACTAGCCATGAATCTCAGATCACTTGTTTGGAAAGAGCTGCGAGAACGGCCGTGGTCGGTTGTCTCCAGCAGCATGGCAATCCTGCTGGGTGTGGCTGCTCTTGTTGCCATTCGCCATGTCACGGTTCATTCAGAACAGGAAGTCTCACGGCAGCTCTCCAGCCTTGGAGCCAACATCCTGATTCTTCCCAAAGACGCATCGCTGCAGAACTACTATGCGGCCGATCGCAACGGTCAGACTCTGCCGGAAGAGCATGTCACGGAAGTGCTGATGGCGGGGCTGGCTGGCGTCGAAAAGGTCACTCCGAAGCTCAGCATGCCCGCAAGCTTGGGTGGACTGGAAGTGACGCTGACCGGAATTCTTCCGCAGAGCGAATTTACGGCACAGCAGGCGTGGCAAACCGCTGCCCTGTTTACTCCCAAGAAACATGACGGCTGCAAGAAGGCCAGCCATGAACCATCAGAGGCGGACAAAACTCCTGAGTCACTGAACACAACTCGCGCGATCGAGAACCTTGAGAAGAATCAGATCGTGCTTGGTGCAGACGTGGCGGAGCGATCGGCTTTCTCTGACGGTGACACAGTGAAACTTCTGGGAGGAACATTCACGGTTCTGGGGACGTTGTCGCGGACCGGAACGGTGGATGATTCGAGAGTCTTTGCGCATCTGCATACGGTGCAGGAACTGGCCAAATCCGGCGAAGTTGTCAGTGCGATTGAGGTCATCGGATGCTGTGAAGACGCAGCCGGAGATCTCGTTCCGGAACTGAGCAAGCTATTGCCTAACGCCAGAGTCGTGACTGTCTCTCAAGTCGTGCAGACGCAGGTTGGCGTCAACCGGCTGATGTCCGGGACATCCTGGTTTGTTCTGGGAACTCTGATCCTTGTCGGTGGTGCCAGCCTCGCTAGCGCGATTGCGGCGAATGTTCGCGAACGCCGACGTGAGATTGGAACCCTGATGGCCATTGGCGCGACGCCTGGCTTTGTTCAGCGACTGTTCCTGATGAAGGCTCTGGTACTGGGCCTGGTGGCTGGCTCAATCGGCTGTGTGATCGGACTGCTGACGGCTGTTCTGATCGGACCGCAATGGGCAGGAGTCGCCGTGTTGCCTCTGCCGGGGCTGGCTGTAATGGCTGTCGGTGCAGCCACTTTGCTGGCTGTGATGGCAGCCTACTGGCCCGCCCGTCAAGCCGCAAAGCTTGATCCTTGTCTTTGCTTTCAGGAGGTGTGATCAATGATCAGACTCGAAAATGTCAAACGCACCTACACGCGACACGGACAAACGGTGACAGCACTCCAATGCGAGAACCTTTGTATTTCCGCCGGTGAATATGTGGCCGTCATCGGCCCGAGCGGCAGTGGCAAATCAACGCTGCTATCGCTGCTCGGAGGGATGCTGTCACCGTCATCTGGTCGTATCTGGCTGGATGAGATGTCGGTCTACGAACAGCCACTGAAGGCCCGAGCCACGATGCGACGGGAACGCATGGGGTTCGTGTTTCAGACGTTCAATCTGATTCCCTACCTGACGGCTCTGGAAAATGTTCAGGTGCCTCTGGGACTCAACGGTGTTTCGCTGCCAGAACAAACCACCATGGCAACAGCAATGTTGCAGCGATTCGGACTTGCAGACAGGCTCAATCATAAGCCTTCGGAGCTGAGTGTTGGGCAACAGCAACGCGTCGCTCTGGCACGCACGCTGGTCAATGATCCGCAGATTATTCTGGCGGATGAGCCGACAGGAAACCTCGATCCAACAAGCCGTGAGGTCGTTCTCAAAGCCTTCGACATGTGTCACGAAGAAGGAAGAACAATCATCACCGTGACTCATGATGTCTTCGCAGCCGCTCGAGCCAAACGACGCCTTGTGCTGAATGAAGGCCAGATCAGTGAAGAATCATCATGCTTGGCCAAAGTGGCCTGACACTTCGCCTGTATAAACCCAAGTCGAAAGAACTGATAGAAACTTGCCAACCCTTTTCTTGGCGCGTTGCCAGCAGAGGGCCGCTTCTTGTTCTCGAAAGTATGTCGTTATGACTCGTCATCGCTTTTTTTTCCGGTCTTTGAATTGTCTCTGCGTACCCATTCTGGGTCTTTCCCTCATCACGGCGTCCGGATGCAGTGAATCCGGCACAACGGTCCCCGGGAATACTATTTCTGAGCTGCCTCCTGAAGCCGGAGGGCACGAAGAGCATGCGCATCCCAGCGAGGGACCTCATCACGGAGATCTCGTCGAACTGGGCAATGAAGATTACCACGCCGAAGTCGTTCACGGTGAAGCAGGCAGCGTGACCGTCTACATTCTGGATAGCGCCGCAAAGACGGGAGTTCCAATCGACGCTACCGAATTGATGATCAACGTCTCACACGATGGCAAAGCCGAACAGTTCAAGCTCGTTGCCGAACGTCAGGAGACTGATCCCGAGGGGAAATCGTCACGTTTTTCCTTGAAGGATGAAGAACTGGCCGGCGATCTGGACGCTGCGGATGCCTCTGCAAAACTCGTTGTGACGATCGACGGAAAATCCTACTCCGGAAAGATCGAACATCACCACGAAGGAGAGCATAAACACGACGATGCCCACAACCATTAGTGCTCTGTCAGCCTTTAGTTTGGGGGTTCGTGATTCCCGCGCAGGCGGGAATCACGACTGTGGCAATGGATTCCCGCCTGCGCGGGAATCACAGAAAACCAGCGGTTTTAACTTTAACGAAGCACTCGCGAAATGCTTGTACTCAGTCCCATTCGGATAGATCGCGTCATGGAATAACCCGGCTGGCCATGCGATCCTTGCAAACAATGGGCTCCATGCGACTCAGGTAGGGTGGCGACTCGAGAGACTTGCCTGCTATTCGGCGGCTGCGGGGATCAATTTCAGTTCGGCCAGCCATTCGAGCGATTGCTTCTGCCAGGCATCCCACATCGGACCCTTGTAGCCGTTGAGGCCATGGCCGCCAGAGGGAAGCTCAAGATACTTCGACGCAATACCGGCCTTCTGTAGAGCCTCAAAAAGCGCCTTGCTGTTCTCACAGGGCACAGGAGCATCGTCGACGGCGTGAGTGAGGAACATCGGCGGTGTTTTTTCCGTCACCTGCTTCTCATTCGAAAAGAGTTCGATCATTTCCGGCGTCGGATTTGGCCCCAGCAGATTGGTTCGTGAGCCACCATGAGTTTTCTCGCCCATCGTGACGACGGGATAAACCAGTACGGCGAAATCAGGACGACAACTCAACTGGTCCAATAGGTCAGCGGCTGCCGCGTCGCCGTCATTGAAATGAGTCGCTGCGGTTGAAGCCAGATGTCCGCCAGCTGAAAATCCCATGATGCCGATCCTGTTCGCTTCGACCTTCCATTCCATCGAGTGGGCTCGAACAAGTCGAATCGCTCGCTGCGCATCCATCAGCGGAACGAACGAGCGACCCGCTGGAAGTCGATATTCCAGAACCACACCCGTGATGCCATGGGAGTTCAACCACTGTGCAATTCCATGACCTTCCGCACCGGTCACAAGGCCGCCGTAACCGCCACCCGGGCAGATCACAATCGCAGTCCCGTTTGGTTCCTTCGCCAGATGAACGGTGATCTTTGCATCTGATGGAGAAAACGTATCATCGCCATTGGGCGCTTTGTCGGGCCAGAGCTTCATCGTCAGAGGCTGCTCGGTTGCTTCCGCAGGCTTAGCCTCATCGCACGCGGTGACAGAATTCACCGGGGAGCATGCGACGATTATCGCCAGAGCCGAGACTAAATGAGCGAAGCCAGCAGAAATAGATTTCACAGGTGAACTCCATGTGAGTTTTCAAAAGACCAGACCATACGGCTCGTTTAACGGCAAGCCGCAGGCTTCGTCGCCCGATTTCGCCCACGCCTGCGGCTCGCCGTTAAACGAAAACGCTCAAAACGCAACAAAATCAACAGCCGCGGCTAGCGCCTCGCGGCTCAGTTTTGTGACTCAATCAACAGCCCTCTAACGCCCAGCGGCTGATGGAGGGAATAGATCAACATCCGGCGACTGCAGTTCCGATTTGTCGAGTGATGATATGCCCAATCACGCAGCGCCAAGCCCTGTCATTCTGCGCCATGCGCTGATCTGACCGAGATGCATCATCAGGTGTCCGCCACAGTAAAACGTATGCAATGAACCCAGCGTCGGAAACAAAGCGGCCATACGACCTTCCATCGGATTGGGGATCTCAAACGCAGCATCCGGAGCTGATCGCAGAGCAGCCGCAGCGGCTTTGTAACCGTCGAAAAAAGCTTTAGTCACTTCTTCCATCGCGGGATAAACAGAACCCGATGGATCATCGACGCACTTGGCATCCTTGGAAAACACAGCTTCAAAATTCGCCGGTGTAGTGGGGCCGGACTGTCCCAACTGAGACAGAATACGAGGTCCGTAAAGTGCGAGATGACCGTAAACAAAAGCCGGATGATTGGATTCGACCAAAGTCCCCCCAGGGGATGCATATCGTGCAAAATTCTGAGCCGTAACATCTTTCAGCAGTCGTTCACCGTAACCGACAGACAGTTCCAGTGAATCAGCGATAATATTGCCCAATGATCGACTCATGTGTTGCTCCAAAATGGTGATTGAGATCTCAGACGGTCTTCATTCATGCAGCGTCTGCTATGCGGCAGTATATTCACCGCGACTGCTGTTGAAACGCGTTGCGGCTTGATGTTTTTATATTCCGCGTTAGAACAGCCCTCCTGCAGCGCGAATATTTTCAAATTCAACTGGTGAGCCTGCGTTCGCTAAGGCTCACTTGTCACACCCTACAAAAAACGGTGCAATCTGCAGGGTGTGACAAGTTCGCGCCAGCGAACGCAGGCTCACCAATTGCGGACATTGTTTCGAACCAAACCACCAGGGAATAATCAAGGACCGGGGCGAAAGCTTTGGTAGAATCCCCGGTTCCAGTGACCAGTTATCTGACGCGATACTGGCTCCCCCTTTTTCAAGATCAAAGAGGTCATACGATGCTGAACCGAATTCGACTGACATGTTCATTATTGCGATTGGCTGCGGGCGTTCTGACGATTGCCGCCAGCACAAACATCACGGCCGCCGATGAACCGATTGTGGCACCGGATGCAGTGCTC
>CAIJTV010001183.1:0-1959 GCA_903823635.1 uncultured Planctomycetaceae bacterium | reverse complement strand
GTGATGGCGGATTACGACGAGTCGATCGGCAAAGGCGAATCTCTTCGATTGATGGATTTGCCGGTCTTTGCGAAAGGGCGTCTCATCTCTGACGCTCGAGTGGCTCTGAGCCTGGGCGATGTCAGTCGAGGAACTCTTGTGACAAGAGACGTGGGCCTTGCTGTGGTTCGGCTGCCACAAGGAGAGTACAAAGCAACAGTCAGCGTCGCGGGGAGGGAACTGAAGGCTCAGAATTATACCGTGTCAGAGACAGGCGTTGAGCCGATACAGGTGGACGACTTGTCGCTGGGCTATGCGATCATCACGATCACTGATGCAGAAGGCCGTGACATTCCGGCTAAGTTGCAGTTTAAAGGCAAAGGAGAAACGCCAACTCCGAACTGGGCACCGGAGACCGGCGAACAGCTCGTGAAGAATCTGGCTTACACAGCCAACGGCGTGGTGGAAGTCGCTCTGGAGGCCGGGGAATATGAACTGACGGTCAGCCGCGGTTCGGAGTATCACGCGGACTATCGTACGCTGAAAATTGAGGAAGGAAATACTGTAGGTCTCTCTGTCAAACTAGCCCGCGTCGTGGAAACTGCGGGTTGGGTCAGTGCGGATTTCCATAGCCATAGTTCTCCTTCCGGCGATAACACCTCCAGCCAGCTGGGACGGGTGTTAAATCTGATTGGCGAGCATATCGAGTTTGCTCCATGCACCGAGCATAACCGCATCAGCACTTATGAGCATCACTTGACGGAGCTCCGCGCGAAGGCCTTTATGGCGACTGTGTCCGGAATGGAGCTGACCGGGACACCTCTGCCATTGAATCATCAGAATGTGTTCCCGCTTCTCTTTAAGCCTCGCACACAAGACGGCGGCGCGCCGGTGACGGATGCCAGTCCGGAAACTCAGATGGAACGCATTGCCGCGTGGGACAACAACAGTGTGAAACTGATTCAGCAGAATCATCCGGATCTTGGTTGGCTATTCTATGATCGGGACGGCAACAAAACTCCGGATGAAGGCTATTCGCGATCGTTTGGTTTGATGAATGTGATGGAGATTCATCCGATTGACCCGCTGTTGAAACCATCGCAGTTTGACGTACGCGATGGTAAGACAATTGGCAACCAGACGGCACTCAATTGGCTGCAGCTTCTGAATCAGGGATTTCGGATCTACGGCGTCGTCAATACCGACTCGCACTACAACTTCCACGGTTCGGGCGGCTTGAAATTATGGATCAAGTCTTCAACTGATGATCCGGCAAAGATCAACTCTGATGAAATGCGAGATGCCTCACGCAGCGGCCACCTGATCATGTCCAATGGACCTTATCTTGAAGCGACCTTCACGGAATTGGGGACAAATCAGGAACCAGTCGTCTCGGGGCAGGATTTGGTCGCGAAGTCAAAGAAGGTCAGTGCGAAGATTCGAGTTCAGTGCCCGAACTGGCTGGACGTTGACACGGTGATCGTTCTTGTCAACGGGCGTCGCAGTGACAAACTAACATTTTCAAGAGACACACATCCGGACATGTTTGGCAAGGATGTTGTGAAGTTTGATCGCACGGTCGATGTGGAACTGACCGAGGATGCTCATATTGTTGTTCTGACCGGGCATCGAACTCAGGTTCTGGGAGACATCATGGGCCCGATGTGGGGAACTCAGCATCCGACTGCGTTAAGCAACCCGGTCTTTATCGATATCACCGGAGATGGCTTTACGGCCAACAAGGATACTCTGGATATTCCATTGCCGGTCAAGTTCGTGGCAGAGAAATGAGGATCTGCCGGGCACGGGCCATTGGACACCGAATGCCGTTTGAGATCTGAGATTTCACATTTGAGATCGACCATTCGGGCGGCGGTGCTGGGATGAATGCCGCGCTACGGTAGGGGCGGCACGTCGTCTAAATCTCACCGCCACGGAAGATGAGCCTACTCAGTCGGCAGGGCAGGGTTAACGCGAATT
>CAIJTV010001182.1:0-2429 GCA_903823635.1 uncultured Planctomycetaceae bacterium | reverse complement strand
TGGCGCTCGATCCCAACAGTGTCCGGGCGCTGTCGCTGCTGGCGCAAGTGCATCTCGCCCGCGATGAACCCGTCGTGGCCGGCATCGCCGTTGCCGCGCTGCGGCAACGCGGCGCCCGCCCCGGGGACATCGCGTGGCTCGAGGCGGAAGTGCACCGGGCGCAGGGGGACTCGCTAGCGGCCCGCCGCATCATCACAGACGCGGGCGCCCGTATCTGGGGGCACGTGCCCGGCCTCTTCTTGCGGGCGGAGTTGGAAAGGCGGCAAGGCCGGTCACAGCTGGCCTGCATGACCCTGTCGCGTATTCTGAGGATCGATCCGGCTTGGGGACCCGCTTACGTCATGCGGGCACTCGTGAGGGCCAATCTGGGCGATCGCCGCGGCGGTTGGTTCATTAAGTATTCGTACAACTTCTAAACCGGCAATCTCACCGGCGAGACGAGTTGCTGCCCGTTCAGGTTCACCAAAGTAGGCCGGAACAGTAATGACGACGCGTTTGATTTCTTGGCGCAGATGACTGGAAGCATGTGTCACAAGTTTCTTTAGAACCAAACTTGAGAGTTCTTCGGGACTCCAGACTTTCCCATCAACCTTGAATTCATCTCCATTATTTAAAAAGGTGCTCAGGCCCATCCCACGCTTGAATAATCTTGCCGCTCTCGTTGGTTCAATCACCGAAAACTGAGTGGCACGTTCTCCAATAACGACCCCGCCACCGGGTTCGAAATAGACAACCGATGGAACAATTCGCGAGCCTTCTGGTCCCGCAATGATTTCAGTTCGTCCACTTTGATCAGTCCATGCGACGACCGAATTCGTGGTTCCTAAGTCAATCCCAACTATTTCACTCATTTGCTTTTTCTCCTTTGCCTGACCACAACATCAGCTTTCAAAACCACTCTTTTCATCCACGTCAATCCGGGAGAAATCACTTGATCGACAAACAGATCGGATCCTCGGTCGTCTTTCATATCGACGACACGGTGCTTCAGTTCGTCGAATGCTTCTCCAACTTCGCCGAATTTTCTGAAACCTTGATTTTCTAGAATCTTGGTGATTTCCTCATCGATGGACTCTTTGAGCTCATCGGACATCGATGTGTGCAACATCCGAACGCGGAATTTATGAATGTCAGATGCCATCTTCCATTGGGGAAAGGCAGAACGTTCTGCTTCCAATTTTTTGAGACGAGAGTCCATCGCCTCAAACGAACTATCGCGCGCAATCGCAGCCCGCAAGGCCGGGATCATTTTGTACATGTCGTCACGAATTTCTTGAAGCAACGACATTTCTGATGTCATCTCAATAAGATCTTTTGGATCGTCATCCTTCATGTCAAGATCGATTATCTCTTCTGACATCTCAGGCTTTGACCAAAAGATTTGGGCGTTCTGGGGTGACGAACGCGTTGGTGATTGCAGCCTTGGTGAGTCGCGCTGATATTCCTGAGAGCGTGAATTCAACAAGTACGTCATCTGGATTCTGAGGATCAACCTTGGCTCGGGCCTCGATTTTTGAACGAAGTACTTTCTTTGTTACGACTTCAATAATCGTTACATAGATTAAGAAAACAGCAATCGGACTCAGGATTATGAATAGGCCTACGGAGACTGTCAGGAAAAACACACTGAGAAGGCCTCTTTCCTTAAAGGCACCCGCCATTGCTCGGTACATTCGCAGCGGCACTTTAAAGGGTACGAGCAAGCTGTATTTGAAGGCCTGAAATCCGACCGTCCCAAATACGACTTCCTTAAATATCGCCCGATCATCCTCGACTTTGTCTTCGACGAATACTCCAGAAGGAAATCCGAACTTCGAGTTGGTCAGGCCATTGGTGTAGCCGACTACTTCACGAATCGCTGAGGAGGTATCCATTGACCGAAATCGAATCGGCTCAGTTTTTGCGGGCGTTAGCTTGAGTAATGAACTCAATAAAACGACAATGAGTCCCATCGCAAAGATGGCGATAAACAAATCAATTGGCATTATGCGTCCCCGCTAAGTTGCTCTGACCTGGGGCTAAGTCCCCAACTAGGACATATAACGATGGAGCCCAAATTTTGTGACAAAGAAAACGTCTGTCATTTCTGGCAGCACTTACCTGAGGAATATCCAGGGGGTTTCCAGCCTCCGGCCGCTGTTGAGCTGGTTTTTCTCGGTTCTTACTCCGTTGCTGAACTAAGTCACCGTCAGTTGGCGGGTCATCGGATCAAGTCTCAACTTCCAGCCTCCTTCATGGGCGGCGTGGTGATGTTGCGTACACAATGGAACCATGTTGTTGAGATCGGTTTTTCCGCCGTTTTCCCAATACTCGATGTGATGCACATTGCACATATGAAAAGCCCGGTCGCATCCATCAATTGCGCAGGTTTCATATATCGCTTCTAATGCTTGACGTTGGTGAGCTGTTGCCAAACGTTTAGCGCGCCC
>CAIJTV010001181.1:0-1985 GCA_903823635.1 uncultured Planctomycetaceae bacterium | reverse complement strand
GGTCGGGTGGCCATGGACGCGAAAAATGCAAAGACAACCCTGCAGTTGTCGGGCCAGGTGGCGGCGCGCCAGCTAGACGTGGCCGGCGAGAGGTTGGACTCGCTGCAGGGCCACATCGAGCTCATCGGCCAGCGCGCGGTCCTGCAAGATGGCCGGCTGCGGCGGCGCGGCGACCCGGCGGATGGCAGCCAGGACCTGCGGCTGGCCGGCCGCTACCACCTAGGCAACGGCAGTTTTGAGGGCGAAATCGACTTGCCCATGCTGCAATTGCAGAGCCTGCCCAGCCTGGGCGACCTGCCAATGCGCGGCAAGGTCGGGCTGGTCGCCAAGGCCAAGGGCGAAAGTGCTCCAGATCGCCAACCGCTGGCACTGGCGGCGTTTGCGATCCCGTTCATCTTATTGTCGGGTCTCGGTGGTTTTCTGTCCGATCGATGTGCCAAGCAGCGCGTCATCGTCGGCTGCAAGATCGCGGAAGTGGGCATCATGGGCGTCGGGCTGATGGTACTGCTGATCGACGGGCTGTCTGCGGACGCACAGTTGTTGAGCCTGATCGGAGTACTTCTGTTGATGGGGGCTCATAGTGCGATTTTTGCCCCGTCGAAGTATGGTGTGTTGCCGGAACTTTTTCGCGAAGAACAACTATTGCCCGTCAATGGTGCAGTGCAGATGACGACGTTTCTGGCGATCATCTTCGGGACAGCCGGAGCCGGGATTGCTCTGGATCAGATTCAGAGATCCATGTGGATTGGCAGTCTGATCGCGATTGGGATTGCCTTCGTGGGTACGGCGGCTTCGCTGTTCATTCCTCGCACTCCGATCGCCCAGCCGAATCTGACGTTGAAAATGGAAGACCTGTTCCTGCCGCGTGAGATCGCTCAGTTGATTCGCCGTGACCGAGGGCTGCTGCTGGCAATCCTGATTGCCGCGATTTTCTGGTTTCTGGGCGGGGTGACTCAGATGTCCGTTAATACTCTGGGAAAAGCCACCTTGAAACTCAGCGATACTCGAACCAGCCTGATGGTAGCCGGGATTGGCCTTGGAATCATGGCAGGCTGTATTATCGCCGGGTTCCTTGGAAAAGGGCAGAGCGGCCGGCGATGGGTGCTGATTGGTTCATGGTTGCTGCTGATTTCGCTCTCGCTCATTGCGTTTCTGGGCAGCGGGCTCGCCGGGACTGCAGTCAATGCCGAGGCTAAGGATCAGGCGATTCTTGTCAGCCTGCTGTCGGCCGACATGCTGGAGTGGAGTCTTCGTTTCAGCATGGTATTTCTGGGCGTTTCCGCCGGAATGTTCGTCGTTCCAGTACAGGTGTTTTTGCAGCAGGCGCCGCCGCCGGAGTTTAAGGGGCGATTATTGGGCGTGCAGAATTTAGTCACCTGGATCGGGATTTTGCTGTCGGCCGCGTTTGTCGGTGTTGCCGGGATGGTACTGCGAGGAATCGCTGGCCCGAACGGGGATGCTCGCCATCAATGGGCCGTGTTTGCGTCTTTAGCGTTGTTGATGGTTCCGGTTTGTATCTTTTATCGATTGCCGGAGGCTCGCCGGAGAGAACTCTGAATTTTCCGAAAGCCAGTCATTTCCGGCAGATTCCGAAGTCGAATGATTCGGTGGGGTTGAAGTCCCGCCAGCGTTTGCTGTAGTACGCGCACAAGCGCGGGATGCGCGATGACAGCCCGGCTGAACTCTGGATCGCCAATGCGGCAACCAGTTGGGAACTTACTGTCAAAAAGCAGATACAGGATTTCGGATCATCCTCATGCAGCGTATTTTTATTTCGGGGATCGGTGTTGTCAGTTGCCTTGGTAACGACCGACGAACGTTCTGGAACAATATCATCAACAGCCAGTGCGGCATTGACCGCCTGGTGTTGCACGACACCACGGATCTGGAAGTCAACATTGGTGGCGAAGTTCGCGACCTGAATGAAGCTCGCATCAACGTTAACGATCTGGTTTCGACTCGCAAAATGGATCGAGCCAGTCAGT
>CAIJTV010001180.1:0-3033 GCA_903823635.1 uncultured Planctomycetaceae bacterium | reverse complement strand
CGCTTTCATGAAGACTCGTGAGCAAGCCACGTTGCTGGCTCATTCGCTGGTCAACACCGGTGAACGCATGGGAGTGCGCACGACGGCGTTGTTGACCGACATGAATCAGCCGCTGGGCCGCATGGGTGGCAATGCCGTTGAGGTTCTGGAGTCGATCGATGTGTTGAAAGGCGGAGGACCGGCGGATGTGAGGCTGTTGACGTTGGAGTTGTGTGCAGACCTGCTCGTTTCAGCCGGCGTGGAAAAAACACTGAAGGATGCCGTAAGCCGTTGTGCCGGTCTTCTGGATGATGGCTCGGCCTTCGAACGTTACTGCCGCATGGTGAAAGCTCAGGGCGGAAACCCGGACGCTGTGTTGAACATCGCCAAAGCCACGGACCTCGTCGCTGATCAGGATGGAGTGATCAGTGCCATGGACACGGAAGCGTTAGGGCTTGTCACCATTTCCCTCGGCGGCGGCCGGAGAAAAATGGGCGATCCGATTGATCATTCAGTGGGCCTGGAAATGCTGGTTCGCATCGGTGACCGAGTGAGTCGTGGAACTCCGTTGGTGAAGATTTTCTCCGAGCAACCAGAAGCCGTGATTCCAGCGATTCGTGCTGCGATTCAGATCAGCGAGAACGGGGCAGCTCCAGAGTTGATTGTCGAGAGAATTGGGACATGGCAGAGTTGATAAGTCACCATTTCACCCCGCGGGAACATTTCGGTATCCTGCCTGAATAAGATTGTGGCGACACTTTCATTGGGAATTGGCTCGTTTCGTGTTTGCCCCTAACTTCGCACGATTCAGGCCAGCGAACAACGTGAGCGTTTCCTTTGGTATCGTGCCGTTAGGCAAATCGGGGCAAGGGCCATCCCCTTGTCGGAGGAACTCCTGAGATGACAGCCTCATTTTATTCCCGTCGTCAGATGCTGCAGCGATCGGGTTGCGGACTGGGTTTGCTCGGCCTGGCCGGGTTACTGCATGACGAAGGTCTGCTGGAATCATCGCGTGCGGAAGATAGCCTCGGTAATCGTTCATTGAACCCGTTAGCGCCGCAGCCGGGGCATTTTGATTCGAAAGCCAAGCGAGTCATCTGGATCTTTATCAACGGCGGTCCCAGTCCGGTTGATACCTGGAATTATCGACCTGAGCTCACGAAGTGGAACGGCAAGTCGATCCGTGAATTCGACCCGGAGTTCAAAGACACGACTGGCTTCTTTAAGAACGCTGTCGGCAACCTGATGCAGTCGCCATTCAAGTTTACTCCGCGCGGTCAGTGTGGCAAGATGGTGCCGGATATCTTTCCGCATCTCGGTGAGCATGTCGATCGCATGGCCGTGATTCAGTCAGGCTACACAGAATCCAATAATCATTCTCCGGCTTTGTTCGCGATGAACACCGGTTTTGCTCGCATGGGTTTTCCCTGCGTGGGTTCATGGGTCACTTACGGCCTTGGCAGCGAAAGTGCGAATCTGCCGGGGTTTGTCGTGATGAGCGATCCCAAAGGACGCGGTCTGCCAAAAGGCAACGCGGCCAACTGGAGTGCCGGGTATCTCCCGGGAGTTTATCAGGGCACTTACCTTCGTCCTCAAGGAGAGGCCATCGATAATCTCGTGCGGCCTGCGTTGCTGACTGAGGCGGCTCAGCGAAACGAACTGGACCTGCTGAAACAACTCAACGGTTTTCACCAGCAGCAGCACGCAGCCGATTCAGAACTGGCCGCGCGGATTGAGAGTTTTGAGCTGGCGTATCGCATGCAATCTTCTGCACCGGAGGCTTTGGATCTGGCGAGTGAACCGAAGCATATTCAGGACTTGTACGGCATTGGCGATGAACGCTGTGACCATTTTGCTCGACAGTGTCTGACAGCTCGGCGACTTGTCGAACGTGGCGTTCGCTTCGTGCAGATTTATTCTGGTGGCATGGAGAATCAGCGATCGTGGGATGGTCACAGTGATATCGAAGGCAACCATCGACAGTTTGCGGGTGAGACGGACAAGCCGGTGGCCGGGTTGTTAAGTGACATGGCGGCCAGCGGATTGTTGAACGACACGCTGGTTGTGTGGTGTGGTGAGTTTGGACGACTGCCGATTGCTCAGACCGGTGATAAACCCGGACGCGACCATAATCCTCATCATCTTTGTGCGTGGCTGGCTGGTGGTGGAGTCAAAGGCGGCATCAGCTATGGGAACTCGGATGACATTGGTTACAAGTCAGTGGAAAACCGAGTTCACATCAACGACCTTCATGCCACAATTCTCCATCTGCTGGGGATGGATCATGAGAAGCTGACGTACAAGTACAATGGCCGACGTTTCAGATTAACCGATGTCGGCGGTCATGTGATTCAGGATATCCTTGCTTAGTGCTTTGTCAGACTTAAAGCGTAGGTTGGACATTCTTGTCCGACAAACGTGCGATTCCTGACCGCTTTTCTGAGCCCAACACGCTGTTAAAGGTAATAAAATATGGCACGCGTACTTCTTCTGGCTGGTGATTTCGTCGAAGACTACGAAATCATGGTTCCGTTTCAGACTCTGCTCACGGTCGGCGTTCAGGTTGATGCGGTTTGCCCGGACAAAAAAGCTGGAGACAAAGTTCGGACCGCGATTCATGACTTCGAAGGCGATCAGACCTACAGCGAAAAGCCCGGACACAATTTTACATTGAATGCCGACTTCGCCAGTGTCGACCCGAGCCAATACGACGGACTGTTGATCCCCGGCGGTCGTGCTCCTGAGTATCTGCGATTGAATGCTCGCGTGCTTGAAATCGTGCGAGCCTTCGATGCGGCAAAGAAGCCGATCGCGGCCATCTGTCACGGCATTCAGATTCTGACGGCAGCCGGAATTGTCAAAGGTCGCTCATGCACAGCGTATCCTGCTTGTGGTCCTGAGATCACGCTGGCGGGCGGAACATATGCATCGATCGCGATCGATGGGGCTCATGTCGACGGTCATCTGGTGACCGCTCCCGCCTGGCCTGCTCATCCGGCGTTTTGTCGCGAGTTTTTGAAGTTGCTGGGTGTGTTGTAGTTCTTTGAGGTCATG
>CAIJTV010001179.1:0-13242 GCA_903823635.1 uncultured Planctomycetaceae bacterium | reverse complement strand
AGCCATCACGACAACGGCGGTGCCCTGAATCAGATCTTCAGGATTCAATTCGATCCAATATGGAATCATGGAACGACTTTCAGAATCGGACAGGTATGAATCAGGACACCGGTTATCGAAACAAAACCAGGACAACGACTATGACAAGGCCGTCTTGACCTTGTTGAACTTGGCGTTGGCATTGCTGCCAAGTGCTGTCACTGAGGCCAGGCACACGACGACGATCAGAGCCAGCATAACCGCGTACTCAACGGCGGTTGGGCCATCTTCAGAGACCAGGAAGTTACGAACGCTCTTCAGGAATGAGTTCTTCATTTCAAATGTCCTCAGGGCAAAGATGTGACAGCGAGTTGATATTGCAGGCGGGGAATACCCGCTTCTTCAATAAAACCTAGGTCACACCCCAAGGACGTCAAGAACGACTTGAGGAATTTGCAGGATTCGTCCGCGTGGATCGTTTTTGGCAGCGTCTGTTGCTATGAGGAATCATCGTGACGACTGGCCGTAAAACGAAGAAAGGGATGCGAATCACTGACTCGCATCCCTTCGCTGTTCGTCTTAAGCGAAGCGTACCCGAATGCCACATCGCAGCATCCAACGCTCCGGCTGATTAAGCTTATGACAGGTAGCTTGAGACCTTGTTGAACTTGGCGTTGGCGTTGCTGCCCACTGCTGATACAGCAGCCAGACACACGACAACGATCAAGGCCAGCATAACCGCGTATTCAACTGCGGTTGGGCCGTCTTCGGATACCAGGAACTTCTTTACGCTGTTTGCAAACTTCGTCATAGTAAAAACCCCTCACGTTGGAGCCCAGATCCGGGCAAGTGACGTCACGGCGGAGTGCTACCCGCCAACACATAAGTACTCTGCCACGCAGAGTTAACACTCAATTTAGTCAGCAGATGATTGTCCGCTGAGTCGTTGCAGTGATGAATCACTCACGACACGTAAACGTAGGTCGTGAATATTGTGTGTCAAAAACTTTTCCGCGTGATTGAATTCCGCTTGCCTATCCGAACTCCCTTTTCAGGCACAGACGTATTGCTCGATAGGGTGTCTTCCGTATTGCTGACAGCAATCGGAAGCCGATACTGCACAATGGTTTCGGCGATTTTGCTGACCGAGAAACTGGCCGGGTACTTTAGTCCGGGCTGCTTCTGATCTGCATAAGGAACTACGTAGAATTCCGACTGTTCATTGAGCGTCTCCAGAGTCTGCATCCTGTATTCGGGATACCATTTCTCTATCCGTCGGCCAGCATCTCGCTGCACAATTCGTAATGCGGAATCCTGCGACAGATCCGAATCATTAAAATTCGCCAGCCTATAACCTGTGGCAAGCTCGGGGTAGTGATGCTTCAGTGGCATCCACACGATTCGATCTTCAAAGATGATAGTTGCGTCAGCAGGACAGTCGCGAAGCTGCTGTAGCAAACTGACCTGGTAACGCTGTTCATCGTTCCACTGCTGGCCGTAACAAAATACCGCGTAGCTGAATCCTGCAAGGCTCAGCACTATCATGGTATGCTGTATTTTTCGATGTGTCTGATGCAGTAAAGTGGCATAGACAGGTGCAAGCCCGAAAACTCCGATAATGGCATATCTCGCCACCAGCGATGGCTGAAGGACCCAGGCGACTAACACGATGACGAGCGGCATCAAGGCCAGACTCGCGCAGGGCAAAAGCTCTGTTGATTTCTCCGGCAGTGATCGAAAAATCTTTTCCGCCATCGTTTTGCGAGTCAGCATTACTCCAGCAACCACTGCTGCCGAACAAAGCAGGATCTGCCAGGCGGGAAACATATAATTCAGGAATTGCAGGCTGTCTGAAACCGTGGCCGGTGAAATCCATGTGGGACGACTGATCGCGGCCTTTTGTCCATACAGAAACGGAAGACAGGCACACACACCGGTGATCCCACTGGCCAGCATAACCAGGGCTCGTGCGTAACCCCGTTCATCACCATGCTGACGAATCACCAGCGGCAGAGCAACGAGCCCCAATGACAGGATTCCAAACCAATGACTCGTCGCCGTGAGCAGCGAGAGTCCGGCAATCAGCAGCCATTGCAGACGACGCTTTGCGCTGGATTCCGGATTCCACTGGAGCACGCAACAGAGCCAGACAACACAGGAACACCAGAATCCGTAGAACCGGATCTCCGTAGATTGATGGACAATCAGCGGGTGTGAAGCGGTCAACACCACCGAAGCAAGGCTGACTTTCCAGTCAAACAGACGAGCGAGGATCAGATAAAGTCCCGCCATCGCGGACAGCATCCACACCGCCGACAGGATTCTCAGAAACTTTTCACTGTGCGGGCCGGCAACGCTACTGATCGCGCGAGTCACCAGGAACCATGATGGTGGATTGAAATCGGCTCCGTCGGCCAACGCCATCATGGCGTGTGAGGTGCTGTTGTCAGTGACAATCAACCACGAATGGATTTCATCCATCCAGAGTTTACGAGTCATCAACAGAGTGCCATTGCTCAATGCGGCCGTCGCAATCAGCAGAATGACCACCAGCCCCATGCCCCGCAGTCGAGCTTTGTATTGTTCCGCTTCCTGAAAGGCTTCTTCCGACTGTGGCACGATGAGTTCTCCGATACAGAAAAGGCGCCGGATGAAAACCCGTATCCGCCTGCTATGCGTCTTCTATGGCTTCACTCCCCACGGGCGACAATGTTCCCTGTGCAATGTTTTTCATCGGCAGGATGTGCCGACAATCGGGACGTTGCTCTGCTCACGCGCCATGTTTCAGGGAGTTGTCGGCGGTAGCCTGCTTTGTTGTCAGTTCTCTTTCCCAATCCACCGCAAACTGCTGCATTCGTTCAAAGTCCAGTTCATCCGGCCTGCACTCCTTCAAGGCACGATTCATGACATCCAGAGCGTCTGCCAGACGACCCTGATCGTAAAGGGTGACCGCGTATTGAATCCTCAGGAGAGGCATATCAGGATATCGGGAAAGTGCGTGTGTCCAGAGTGACTCCGGACCGGCCCAGACGGTCTGATGCTGCTGAGTCAGAAACAGACAGCTCGTGATGACGACGAATCCTAGCGCCCCTTTCGTGGAATCGCTGATCAGGTCCAGCAGATGTCGCAAAGGAGAATCAGCAACCCGCAGCATTTGTTCGACAACAGACACCGCCATCGCGAACACGATGATGCAGGGCAGGTAGAGATATCGATCGTTCATCAAAGTGGTGATGCGAAAGAAATTCAGCATCGGAAACAGCAGTAGAAAAAAGCTGCAGGCTCCCAGTATCCAAAGCGGATGCGTCCGACGAATTCTCCAAAGTCCGAGCCCAACAACGCCCCAGCCCACAATTCCGATCAGCACCCGCGGCCAGATTCCGGAGGTCGGCGGATCGTACATTACGCAGAGATCTGTCGGACAAAACAGCATCGCCATGTACTGCCACAGAATGGTGACATCGACAGCCAGAATGTGCAGCAGTCCCAGACTCATATGTCCGCGGACGCCCCCCAGAACGGAATTCTGAGCACCCGTGGTCAGCATCAGCAGAAGCAGCGACATAAAGCCCGGGATAACCTGACGCGGCAATGCTTCCGCCACTGTTTTTTTGCGGACCAACAGATCGTAAAGCAACATGATTGGGGGCAGCACTACCGCATGCGCTTTCGAGAACAACGCCAGGGCGAGAAAGAAAAAGTAACGGCCTTCATCTCGTGAAGTTGGCTGGGACTTCATTCTCGCCAGCATCGCTCCCAGCATAAACATCGAACACAATAATCCCTTCCGAGACGAGATCCACACAACGCTTTCGATCTGCACGGGATGCACAAGAAACAATGCCGCAGTCATCCACCCGACAAATGAACTCTCCGACAACCGGCGCACCAGGAGAAACACAAGGACGCCATTGATCGCATGCAGAATGATGTTGGTGATGTGGTAGCCAGCCGGGTTCAATCCCCAGAGAGTATGTTCAAGCAGGAAGGAGAAGATCGTCAACGGCGCGTAGTTGCGAGTGACAACTTCGGTGGCAATGCCCTTCAGATTTTGCCAGGACCACTCCTTGATCAGGTCATTGTGTTCGAGATAAGCGGGATCGTCCCAGTTGACGAAATCAAAACTGGCCGATGGCCAGAAGACCACCATCCCCAGCACGACCAGAATGCCGCTCTGCCACCATGTGCGATGGCGATTAAGCAGATCGGACATAGCGGGATACCTCGGGCGACAAGAAGACAAATCAGACCAACGGGAAAAGTGCGGACGCAACTTCACCTGTCTAGCTTCTGCAGGAACTCTGCCACACAAACTCACCGCAGACGTTGTTTTTTTGCAACATGGCAGAGTTTCCCATCCCTTCGAAGTTTATGAGACCGACATAACCGACAGGATCGTTTCTGTTGATCCAGCGATGGCCATCGCGAACCGGAAAGTCGTCACAATCCACAATATGGTGTCCCCCGGGATGACCTCTTCAGGGTCCACTAACGCAGTTTCTTCCGCTCGGGTGATTTTTCAGAGCTAGTCTCCATCACCAGTGTTTCTGATCAGACCCTCCATGCGCGCGTTTGGCGTGACAGACCAAGGTTTCCCCAGCATGTTGCCAGCTCCTGTTTCCGGCAATCGATCCGTGCTGTTTGCCATTACGGTATTTACCAGTGCGTTCCTGCTATTTCAGGTCCAGCCACTGCTGGCAAAATTTATTCTGCCATGGTTCGGTGGCACACCGGCCGTTTGGACAATGTGCATGCTGGTCTTTCAGCTGCTGTTGTTCGGTGGCTACGCTTACGCTCATTTATTGTCGTCACTGAAAAGCGTTTCCCGTCAGGCCTGTATTCACGCCACTCTACTGGCGGTCGCCGCGTTGTCATTGCCCATCATGCCAGATGTCGCGTGGAAACCGACAGGAGATGAGGGCCCGGCTTTGCGGATCACGCTGCTGTTGTTGGCAACTGTTGGGATGCCGTACTTTTTATTGTCGGCCACTGGTCCGCTGTTGCAGCAATGGTTTAGTCGAGCCTGCACCGGAGTGTCACCCTACCGACTCTATGCATTGTCCAACATTGGGTCGCTTCTGGCTCTGGTGTCGTACCCGTTTCTGTTTGAGCCAGTCTTCTCTTCAACAATGCAGGCCGGACTCTGGTCAGCTTTATTTTTGATCTTTGCTTTGTCATGCTCGCTTTGCGGATGGACGGCTGCTGTTCATTCAAAGTCGGGGGCCACCGCCGAAACAGTGACAGCATCCGCTGAGGAAGAAACGGCGCCTTCATACGCACGCTGGTTTATTCTGGCGATGTTGCCGTCAATCATGTTGTTGGCGACGACGAACGAGGTCTGCATGGACATTGCCGTGGTCCCATTTCTGTGGATC
This sequence comes from uncultured Planctomycetaceae bacterium, assembly GCA_903823635.1. GTDB lineage: Bacteria > Planctomycetota > Planctomycetia > Planctomycetales > Planctomycetaceae > SXXK01. The sequence goes on along the minus strand of CAIJTV010001179.1, from coordinate 7,888 downwards.
ATTCCTCTGACCTTGTATCTGCTGAGTTTCATCCTGACATTTGAATCAGACCGGTTCTACAACCGAAAGATCATAACTCTGATCACGACCGCCAGTCTGGTGGGCACCATCGTCATGATGGCGGTTGGGGCGTCGTTTGGGGTCGTTCTGCAGATTGTCGTATTCTTCCTGAACTTGTTCTTTGTCTGCATGCTGTGTCACGGCGAACTCGTACAACTGAAGCCGAATCCTCGCCGACTGACTTCGTTCTATCTGACCATTTCTGCCGGCGGTGCCGCGGGTGGATTATTTGTCGGCCTGCTTGCTCCGATGATTTTCGACGGCTATTGCGAACTCCCTCTGGGAATCGTCTGCTGCCTGCTCATCTGTGCCGGTACCTGGCTGCGAAACGATGCTCAGTTTCAGCGGCTTGTGCCACCTGCGACGTCTTTGAAATTTGGTTCCGGACTGGCACTCGCTCTGACTTTGTACCTGGCGTTCTTTACTCAGCACGCTGAATCCACCAAAGCTATTGAACGCAACTTCTATGGCGTGTTGCGAGTCGAAGATGATGTGGAAGCTGAAACTCATCGCCCTGCGCGCGATATGGTTCATGGGCGAGTTGTTCATGGTCGCCAGTTTCTGGATGAAGCCGGTCGTCGCCAACCTGCGACTTATTACTCTCTCAGCTCCGGCGCGGGACGAGTTCTTGGCCAATCAGAGCTTCCTTCGAATTCAACAGAAGGGCGTCGAATCGGTGTCGTTGGTCTGGGAGCAGGGACACTGGCCGTCTACGGTCGACCCGGCGATCATATGCGGTTCTATGAGATCAATCCCGACGTGATCAATCTGGCCTGGGAACAATTTACGTTTCTGGAAGACTGCGAAGCGGAAGTCAAAGTTCTGCCTGGCGACGCGCGACTTGTTTTGGAGCAGGAAGCTGATCAGCAGTTCGATGTGCTGGTACTGGATGCGTTCTCCGGCGACGCGATACCGGTTCATCTGCTGACCACAGAAGCGATGCAAATCTATTCACGCCATCTGAGTCACGATGGAGTTCTCGCGGTCCACATTTCGAATTCGTATTTTGACCTCGAACCGGTCGTTCGAGCACTCGGCGATGAATTCGGCCTCAGTGCCCGCTTACAGGCGTGCAGCAAAGGGGCTGATGGAGGCGTCGCCCTTGAATCCGTCTGGATGCTGCTCTGCCGCGAACCCGCAGTGCTCACCAAAGCATTGGGCCCGGATAGTGCTGCAATCAATTCTCGCACTGTCCTGTGGACCGACGACCGGAATAACCTGCTGAACGTGCTGCGATAAGTTTCTGTTATTTTTTGCCCAGCAGGCGATCGAGCGAATCAGAGGTCTGATAGATCAACGCTTCCGGATGGTGCAGATACGGATGGAAGTATTCGAACGTAAGATATCCTTCGTAGCCAACATCGCTAAATGCCTGCATGACGGCGGGCCAGTTCGTGGTGCCATCCAAAAGCGGACGAAACGCTTCCAGCGAATGATCGGTGCTCTTCTTCGAGTACTCTTTCAGATGCACATTGCGAATGCGCTGACCCAGCATGGGAATCCAGTGCTCGGGAAACTGATACTCCATAATATTGCCCGTGTCGAAGTGCACGTTCACGTGCTTGCTCTTGAAATGATCCACGAAAGCAATCATTTCAAACGGTGACAGCAGATAACCGTTGAAGAAAATATTCTCGATGTTCATCGAAACATCCAGTTTCTCGGCCAGCGGCAGAAGTTTCTCGATCGCTTCTTTCGCTCGTTTGTCACAAACATCGTTCGGTGTCGGATCATGGTCGGCTCGCCACGGCATATGCACAGCCCCGGGAACGACCAGCAGATTCTTTGTGCCCAGATCATGAGCAGCCTGAGTCATCAAGCCAGCCAGCTCCATACCACGAGCTCTTTCCGCCGGATCATTACTGGTCAGCGGATAAGGCCAGAAGAGGAATGAGCAAAGCCCGCTGATCGCGATTCCGATCTCTTCCGCCATTTTGCGAATCTCAGTGAACTCTTTCGTCCCGGACTTCGGCGACAGATCGCTGTCCAGATCATAATTGAGTTCAATGCCATCAAAGCCGGCGTCCCTTGCCAGTTGCAGACATTGTCGCAGAGTCATCTTGCCGGGATACGGAAACGCCCAGAGATTAATCGACTTTTTCATGTTGAAACGTGGTGGCTTTGCAGCGGCATCCGCCTGCTGGTCGACCGTGGCGGCAGAAGCTGTCCCGGCCACTCCGGTCAGCATCGTTGCCCCAAATCCCGCGTAAGCCAATAACTGCCTTCGATCAAGCGATGGGGGTTGCGAACCGTGATTGTTCGATGATGTCATTTGATCACTCCTGCTCCGCATGAGTTGAAGATCGGTGTAAGGAAGAGTCTTGCCGGTTGGTCATTCCGGAGGTGTACTCTAGGCATTTGATTTCGGAGATTCACGCAATCAGCCACACGACCGTGGAATTCGCATCCAGGCTTTTTGATCGCGTGATTTGACGCCCGCCGTTAATTCCTGATCCAACCTGCATTTTGACGGTCTGACCCGGATTCCGGCCCACGGATTCCACTCAGACACCACGTGACAGAAATCGACGCGTTCACGCTGATCGTAACTATCCATGGCCTTTCGATTCCCTCGAAAAAAACGGTTCGGTATCCTATCGGAACCATGTTCGGGCTGGTTTCGCGTTTTCTGACGCGAGACGACCGGGATAACGGTTCCTGACCTGCGCCGCTTTTGTGTCCCTCCGAGTGAATCCATGAAACGTTTTTCTGCGTTCGCCGTCTGCTGCGTTCTTTCGCTTTGTTTTGCTCACGCGCAATCTCAGGCACAAGAGACCGTGCGGCTGCTCCCGGCGGAGGTGACCTTGCATGGCGTCGAAGCCGTACACGGTGTCATCGCCGAACGATTTGTGGGGAACGATGCTGTCGGACCACTGGCAGGAACGACCATGCTGGTCAGTGATAACCCCGGAGTTGTCAGAGTTTCAGGCCTGAAGCTGATTCCGGTCAGTAACGGGACGGCTGTTGTGCGAGTTGATGGAATCGAAGGTGACTCGGCAACACAGAAGGTCACGGTCACCGGGATGAATGAACCGTTCTCATGGTCATTCCGAAATCATGTTGAGCCCGTATTGGCTCGCCAGGGCTGTAACTCCGGCGCCTGCCACGGCGCACTTGCCGGCAAGGGTGGTTTTCGGCTTTCATTGCGAGGATACGATCCGGATCGTGACTATTTCACAATCGTCGAACAACAGCTTGGTCGTCGAGTCGAGTTGGCCGAACCCGCTTCCAGTCTGTTGCTGACGAAACCCACCATGGCGATTCCTCACAAGGGCGGCTTAAAGCTTCAGCCGGAGTCATGGCATTATCGAGTTGTCGCAGAATGGATCGCTGCAGGAGCGCCGGCTCCGTCGGAGAATGATGCTCGCATAGAGAAGCTGGAAATTCTTCCGGAGCGAACGACTCTGAAAGCCGGACTAGTTCAGCCATTGCTGGTTCGAGCCTGGTACACTGATGGTCGAGTTGAAGATGTGACCCAACTGGCCAAGTTTTCGTCATCCAATGAAGCCGTTTCTTCCGTCGATGAAAATGGCAACGTTAACGTGATCGGTCCTGGCGAAGGAGCTATTGCCGCGTGGTTCTCCAGCAAGATCGTGATTGCTCGCGTCACCGTGCCGTTCGAACAGACAATTGATCCAACAGAATTCACGGCGGCAGGTCGTCGAAACTTTATTGATGAATTGGTTCTGCAACAGTTGCAACGCCTGAATCTCAAGCCATCACCTCGTTCCTCTGACGAAGTGTTTGTGCGGCGAGTTTACGTGGACACAATCGGGACTCTGCCGACGGCCGATGACGTTCGAAGTTTTCTGGCGGACACAGCTCCGGATAAGAGAGACAAGCTGATTGAATCTTTACTGGAGCGGCCTGAATACGTGGATTATTGGGCGTATCGCTGGTCCGATCTGCTGCTTCTGAACGGAACAGAACTGCGTCCCGATGCGATCAAATCGTATTACCAGTGGGTGCATGACAAGGTCGAATCCAACACACCGTGGGATCAGTTAGTGCGTGAACTGATCACGTCGAAGGGTTCGAGTTTTGAAAATGGAGCGACGAATTTTTATGCGTTGCATCAGTCTCCTGAAGACATGGCTGAAAACATCAGCCAGGCATTTCTGGGTCTTTCCATTGGCTGTGCCAAGTGCCACAACCATCCTCTGGAGAAATGGACCAACGACCAGTACTACTCTTTTGCGAACTTGTTTTCACGCGTTCGCGCGAAGGGCTGGGGTGGCGATCCTCGCAATGGTGATGGGTTGCGAACTCTGGTCACCGCAACGTCCGGTGACTTGGTTCAGCCTCGAACCGGGAAGCCGCAATCTCCGACGCCCCTTGATGGCGAATCGATTCCGCTGGACAGTCAGATCGACCGACGTGAAGTAGCGGCTCAGTGGTTAACATCTCCGGACAACCAAATGTTTTCACGGTCAGTCACGAATCGTGTCTGGAAGAACTTTTTCGGCGTCGGCCTTGTTGAACAGGTCGACGATATGCGAGCCTCAAATCCTGCCAGCAACGAAGAACTACTGGCCGCCACCGCGAAGTATCTTGTCGATGAGAAGTACAATCTGAAATCATTGGTCCGCACGATTCTGCAGTCGGAGGCTTATCAGCGAAGCAGTCAGACTTTGCCGGAGAATGCTGGCGACTCTCGCCACTATTCACGCTACTTTCCGCGCCGGCTTCTGGCGGAAGTGCTTTTGGATGCCGTGTCACAGGTGACTGACGTCCCCAGCGAATTCAACAAGATCGTTTATCCCGGAGCGGACATCAAACCAACCGAGGCTTACGCCAAGGGGACCCGAGCGATCCAACTGCATGACTCGGCTGTTGAGTCGTACTTCCTGCAGACGTTTGGTCGCAACCAACGACGGATCACTTGTGAATGTGAACGCTCTGACGAACCCAGCATGGTTCAGGTGCTGCACATTTCCAACGGCAAGACTGTGAACGATAAACTGGCCGCTCCTGAGAACCGGCTGGCTCGCTGGCTGACTGAGAAAAAGTCGGACAAGGAATTGATCGAAGATGTCTTCCTGACTTCCCTCGCCAGACTGCCACAACAGCAAGAATTGGATGAGATCTCAGCAGTGCTTGCGGCCGCCAGTGCGGAAGAACGTCGAATCGTGCTGGAAGACGTGGTCTGGGGAATCGTGAGCAGCCGAGAATTCCTCTTCAACCACTGATGGAAATTCGTGCACTGATGCACAAGGGTACGACAGGGAGTCGCTTGATTCGGCAGGAGGTTAAGAAATCTGAATCCCGTGTTTTCCCTGTGCGGATTGGAATAGTTGGGCAGACTGCTGCTGAGAGTCCCCTGGAACCTTTCAAACTGACGTTTCGGAGCATGAAACGGCCTGCATTTTGCGGTATGGTTCAAGCCCTGCGGGTCAATCGCTCCGATCCACCCGTCCGGGCAGAGAAGATTGTTTGAAAAAACAACCACCTGGAATTCATCGAGACGTATTAACCCACGAGCCTCTACTACAAATGTCCGAAACTCAACTCTCTCCTCGTGAAGTTCTTGCTCTGTGTCGTCAGTGCGAGATCCGAGCTATCGATCTTCGCTTCACAGACTTCTGCGGGTCTCAGCGACACTTCACGATTCCTGCCGACCAACTGACTGAGGAAAGTTTTGAGCAAGGCTTTTCCTTTGATGGATCGTCCATGCGCGGCTGGCAGGCGATTCATGAAAGCGACATGCTGGTTGTTCCGGAATCTCAGACTTGTTTCGTCGACCCGTTTATGAAGTCGACGCTGGCAATGCTGTGCAATGTGAAGGATCCGGTCACGCATCAGACGTATCCTCGCGATCCTCGTAACATCGCACGCAAGGCCGAGAACTACATGCTCTCAACCGGCATCGCTGATAAGGCGTTGTTTGGCGCGGAGGCTGAGTTCTTCGTGTTCGACAGTGTTCGCTTTGATCAGCGTGAGTATGAAGGCTATTACCATATCGACAGCATCGAAGGGCAGTGGAACCGCGGGGTTGCTCAGAATGGTCGCGGCAATCAGATTCGCCATCGCGAAGGCTATCTGCCGATGCCTCCGTTTGACACGCTGCAGGATCTCCGCACCGACATCATGATGATGCTGGAAGACAGCGGGATTCGCACGGACGGGCAACATCATGAAGTGGCGACCGGCGGGCAATGCGAAGTTGACCTGAGAAGCGACACGCTGGTTCGAATGTCCGACAAACTGGTAAGGCTGAAGTACATTGTTCGCAATGTCGCTCATCGTCACGGTAAGACGGCGACGTTTATGCCTAAACCGATATGGAACGATAACGGCTCGGGACTGCACATGACGCTGTCTCTATGGAAGGACGATCACGCGTTGTTTGCGGGCAGCGGGTACGGTGGCCTCAGCGAAACGGCGATGTTTGCCATCGGAGGACTTCTGAAACATGCTCCGGCACTGCTTGCGTTCTGCTGTCCGACGACTAACAGCTATAAGCGACTAACGCCGGGGTTTGAAGCTCCCGTCAACTTGTCTTACAGCTATCGAAATCGTTCAGCAGCAATTCGAATCCCAGCAAACTCCGGGCAGGAATCTCGCCGCCGCTTTGAATTCCGCTGTCCGGATTCGGCGTGTAATCCCTATCTCGCGATGTCCGCCATATTGATGGCGATGATTGACGGGATTCAGAATCGAGTCTCCCCCGGTCGACCTCAGGACAAGGATCTTTACGATCTGGCTCCGGAAGAACGGGCTGGCCTGGTTTGTACGCCGTCTTCACTGGAAGCCGCGCTGGATGCTCTGGAAAAGAGTCCGGATTTCCTGTTGCGGGGAGATGTGTTTACGCCTGACGTCATCGAACGCTGGATTCAGCACAAACGCGATAACGAGGTTAAAGCGATCAATCAGCGACCGCATCCCTATGAGTTTTCGCTGTATTTTGACTGCTGAGCACCGCCGGAACACTTAATTCACGGACCGATCTTTTGCATTCGCCCGAGGGGTGACTATACTTGTGGCGAGTATTCGACCGGCGAGAATGGTGCCAGCGACGGTCGGTGCAAGGTTGAAAAAGACAGTGTCGCCTTCTCAGGAGAAGCAGTCCCATGAGTTCGCCTTATCAGAGCTATGATCAATACGATGCTCCTCGAGACATGTTCGTCGCCGACGCGCAACTGAGTGAGCGTCTTGGATTTCTTCGACGCGTCTACGGACACGTCTTTGGCGCGATTGTCTTGATGATCGGCATCGAGACGTTGCTGTTCACCACCGGCATGAACGTCAAACTATTGATGGTGATGGGCCAGTCGTGGTGGATCAGCCTTTTGGTCTTTATGGCGGTCTCATGGTTCGCCGAACGCCTGGCCTACAGTGGGGCATCGGCAGTCGCTCAGTACACCGGGCTCGGGTTGTTTGTCGGCGTGCAGTCATTGATCACTGCTCCGATACTCACGATAGCAACGATGACGAATCCGAATCTGATCGGACAAGCGGCGTTTGTGACACTGCTGATCACTGGCTCGCTCACGCTGTACGTGGTGCTTTCCAAATCAGACTTTTCCTTTATGCGAAATGCATTGTTCCTGGCGGGCCTGGGCCTGTTTGCGATCAGCATTGCATCCGCGATCTTCGGCTTCAGCCTCGGTCTTGGATTTTCTGTCGGCGTCGTCGTACTGATGTGCGGCTACATTCTTTATGAGACATCTCTGATCATGCATCATCTTCCGACAACGGCCCACGTTGCGGGGGCACTGATGATTTTTGGATCGATGGCGGTTCTGTTTCGTCAGATTCTCTACATCCTGATGAAGCTGAACGACGACTGAAGGGTGATGCTTCGGAAATGCTCGGCCTTTTGTAGTGT
>CAIJTV010001178.1:0-7649 GCA_903823635.1 uncultured Planctomycetaceae bacterium | reverse complement strand
GGGTGCATTTACTGGCGTGACAGACGGACCCGCGGTTGGGTCGGTAGTGCCTTCCGGAGTGGCTGTGTCCGCAGTCTCTGAGCTGCTCTTTCCGATCACCGTGCATGAGATGCCAGCGCGCTGAGCCGCCACTTCCCATCGTCCGGCCCATGTTCGAAAGTTCGTGGCATACTCTTCCGTCCCCGGCGCACCGATGACGAGAATCAGATGCTGCGAAGGTTCAGGTTGAGGAGCTTCTGGTGGAGAAGCGTCTGTTTGTGTTGACGCATCCTGAGCCCAAACGCCCGACGGCAGAATCACGCAACAGCTCAAGGCGAGGAGGCCCGGAATACTGATCCACCATTTCCGAGGGCAGTTCTTTGGGATACTCCCTGATCTCAGTCGACTCATGGTAATCCCCTTCGGCGGCGTAGGGTCCAGTCCGTTCCAATGCAGGCCATGGCCACGATAAAAACCCACCACGAATGCCAGATCGGCCAGGACCAGACTTCCACATGAGGAGCACTGTTCTGCGGAAGACTGTCGACAAAATCTTCCAGCTCATCCAGTTCCAGCGTTTTGCCGCCGGTGGTCTTCGCCACCGCTTCGAGGAATGCACGATCGACCTGCACCGACTTGAGTTCTTTTTGATCCGGCTGACTGGCCCAGCCTGTGGACGCAACAAGCGGTTCGGTTTCCCCGTCATCGCTCAGCACGGCAGTGACCGTTGCTTTCCAGGCACCCGATTGCGCGGCGGCGACGCTTACTTCGAACAGTCCCGAATCCTGATCCGAGGGTTCTCCGGTCAGTTCGAACGTCTGTCCATCAGGACCGGTCACAATGAACTTGACATCGGCGTTTTCACGAGCTTCAAAGTCGACTCCACGAACAAACGCTGTCAGCTTTACATTGCCCGTTCCCAACGCGGGCTCTTCACCGACATTCAGATCCATCCGCCTGGGAACGTCCGCCACCAGCCAACGGACCATCTGCCGACTAGCCCTTGCGTGATCACCGAGATCTTCCTCGGGATCTTCCCCTGGATCTTCCCCTGGATCTTCCCCTGGAGTGACCGAGCCGCCGGAATCCAGATCTGTTGTGGTTGATCCAAGCCCATGCAGTTTTCGCAAGCCTTCATGCAATCGCCAGCGCCAGAGATCTCCAACGCACAATGCAGCCGTTCGACCTTTGCCGAAGCGTTGCACGACCAAAGCAGGCCAGTGATTGTCCTGTTCGTCCTGAACTTCCGCCATGATGATAGCTCCGGGCCGGACGAAAGCCGCAGAGTTCAAAGTTTTGAACGCCGGCATTGACTGCAGACGTTCTTCTTCTGCGGTCTCTTCAGAACGAAGGCGAATCCAGGGCTGCAGCCAGCCATCGCGAGTCAGGCTGAGACGAACTTCACTGGCCGGTGACTCCATCTCACGACTCAAATCAATCGGCAACATTTCGCCGATCGGCGTACGATCATAATCTCCCTGGCGAAACGATTCCTGCCCGCCCATCATCAACAGCCCGCCGCCGCGTCGAGAAACATAGTCGTAGATTAACTGCATCTGATCGGCCATGAAGAAGTCCGCTTCGACGTCATCAAGAATGATGGCATCGTACTGAAACAGCTCTTCGGCCTTCTGCGGAAATCCTCCGCGAAGTTCATTATCGTCTTTGGTATTCAGCCGCACCAGAACCGGCTCATCGTATTCCTCAGCGACCTCCGCATCTCCGTCCTTGAAGCCGCGAAAGAGCGAGTTGGATCGTTCTCCCGAGTTACCTCGAAAGTCGAACTTTGCCTCCTTCTTTGCGATGCGAATCAACGCCACCATCTGGAGTTGCGGATCTGTCTCAACCGCTCGCCGCAGGAATTTGAACTCCCAATTCGGCCGGCCGGACACATATAAGATCCTCCGCGGCATCGTGCCTCGTTCAACCGCGATCAACTGTTCGTTATTTACGGTCGTCGCTTCAGTTGTGACCTCTGTCCCAGTCTGGTCTTTCAGCACGGCTTTCAAACGGTAGAAGACCGTTCCGGCTTCTGTGGGGCGATGGCGAAACTTCAGTGGTGAAACATCGCCAATCGTCTGCGTCAGAGTTTCCAGCGGCGTTCCGGCTGCATCCATGAGAGTCACGGCAACCTGTCCGGCCGTGGCGTTGATCGTCGTTGGCTGGACCTGAATAGTCACCGGAGCATCATCGAAAGCTGTCTGCGTGATTGAGTATGAGCCGATAGAAACATCCGGCTTTGATTTGTCTTCCGGTGGCATGACTGGGAAAACAGGCGGCATGCCTTTGAGGAAATCCAGTGACTGGGACGTGTCGGTTGCAATTCCGTCTGTCAGAAGCAGGACCGCGGCGAGCGGCTGTCCTTCATAACGCTGCTTGATCTGCGACAGTGCCGTGTTCAGGCTGGACGCGTTGCCATTGAATTCAATCGGGTCAAAATGGGGCACCTGCTGCAGTCGATCGGCGACCGTGTAACGTCGTAGTTCAAAGTCCTGTTCGAGCCGATTCAGCCAGCCGACCGGATCTGACTTTTCACCGTTCTTTAAAGCGTCTGCAAACAGATCCGCGCGAGTCACATCCGTTGAATCGGCCTGAACCAGGTGACTGCGACTGTTATCTGCCAGCACGGCGACGACGTTGGCTCCGGATCGCGGACGTGAGCTGCTCCAGAGAGGATTCATCAGGCAGACGGCCAGCAGAAGCCAACCTGTGACTCGGAACACGGGGCTCAGTGGCATTGATGCGAGATGGCGGCGGTTCAGCCATAAAGCCAGCACCACGCCCAGAGCGGAGACCGTGACCGTGGGCACGATCCAGCTTCGATCACCAATCACCAGGCTTGCAAGCAATGGCACAACCATGAGCACGAATCAGGCAAAAGCAACGCGGGCTGAGTTCCGGAGTGTTGCAGGCCATCCGGAACAACGAATGAGCGTACGACGAACTGTGCCCTGGTCCGTCGCCAAAGTAAACTCAAACGGCCCCTGATCGACAAAAGATTGCCTTCCTCAGCGAGGATTCAGGATTGTGGTTTTCTTCTTCAAAGTCCTGAGTGTCAGAAAAATGCTCAACGTACAACCAAAGAAAATAACCCACGCGGAATCCACGTAGTACCTTTGCTCGGCGACGACGTGTTCCAGAAAATTGAGCAACAGAAACGCGATGCCAATCAGCAGCACCGCGCAGTACTCACGCCGCAAAACCATACGCACTCGAAACGACCGGGAAGGAGCCACCCAGCCCGACAGGCGAGGCATAAACAAGGGCGTGGCACACGACCATGCGACATAAGCGTTTCCGAATTTCTGGCTCAAAAACTCTTCTTCAGCTGAGATGATGCGTTCGTAATAGATCCAGAACAGGCATCCTGTGATGGCAATCAGCGACAAGTCGGCGGGCACCATGATGATGCCCATCGTGACCAGAAAATTTCCCAGATACAATGGGTTACGTACTACGGAATACCAGCCAGTGGTGTTGAGTTCCGTGGCAATTTGGCAGGCGGTGTTGCGTCCTGAAGTGCCATTGTCAACGAAGCCCACGGTCGTTGCACGAATGATAAGACCGAATATTGAAACACTCAGACAGATCCAGTCCCAGACATGCTGAGCCGAGTGGCTGCCAGCAAGATACTGAAAATGGCTTAGGCTCCATAGCCCCGGAATCAACAGAAACAATGGCAAAATCCCGCGATGTCGAAACAGCCATGCTCCGTCACGAGCCATTCTTTCTGCAATCATAACCCGTTCCTTCAGGTCTTCAAAAATCACTGCGATCCGCAATGTGAAAGGCGGCTGCTGAATCGGCCGCAACGAAAAGCAGGATTTGCCAACTCTGCAGGGAAACCCTGTCTTTCGCGTCTGCTCTGCAATACTATGGTTATAGTATAGTGGCGTGGCTCAGCTGCAACAAGATCGATTGCTGGGATCCAAAGCCGAGCGGAAAGTTCCTGAAGTTCCCGCAGCAACTTGCCGTGAGCGAAATGGGATCGAAGTGGGTAAACGATCGCGAGATGACTGATGGCGTTGAGCTGACGAGGTCATCCGTGGAGCCGATCGTGATGGCTCATCGGATCAGTCGTGCGAGGCGGGTTTTTCTGCCCGCATGATCAATCAACGTGATACAGTTTTCTATAGACCTGAAACTCATCACCATCCGTCGTCATGATGACGAGTGCCCATTGATTGGGATCTGAGGAATCCCAGAACGCCAAATCTTCAAGAGACCCGGCTCCCTGTGGAGCGACCTGGCTTACAATTCGGAACAGTCCCGTATTGTTCGAAGCGGTCGGGATATAAGACAGTAGTTGTTGAATCGCAATAGTGCGGCTGCCGGGGATGTTGTCGCCGGTCATTCCGACTTGTTGGCCCGAACCAGCTTGAAATGCCGCAGGCAACTGCCCCAGAAGTGCCTCCTGAGTCCCGTTGTGGTAGATCACCGCAGAATGGATCGGGATCTGATTTTGACGCAAAGCGGCTCTCAGTCGAATATTTCCCTCGGGTGTCGTCACTAATGTGGAGTCATTCCAATCGATCGCTGGAAGTTTGACACCTTCAGGCTCAAGCGACAGCATACGCAGCGAAACTGGTGACCACTGCTGTACCTCCTGGCGGATTGTGTAGTTCTGAGGAAAGTGGCCAGCGTAACTCAACGGAGTATCAGACTTGCGTTCAGGGCCGTTGCCATACGCGTTGACCCAGTCTGCATCCGTGGGAGAATCCTCCGCCTGGACCACGAGTTGTGATTTGTGGTTGGTTGTAATCTCGGTTTTTGCTCCGAGGAACAATGTCTCCAGAACTGTTTGACGCGCAGGAATCCCGTTGTCCACAACATCGGTAATCACAAGTCGTCCGCCTGTATCTTCACTGCTCATATAGTCATGAGCGACCGCGATGGTCAGAAAGGTAAAGCAGACCGTGACGATCGGGAAAACAACCCACGTGTACTTTCGCAGTCTCAGCCAGCCCAGCACGAAATAATCAACGGGCCCGATGGTTAACACGTATCCAGACAGAATTAGTCCGATGACCCACGTCGGAACCATTTCGACATCTTCGGGCAGCAGAAGTTGCTCACCAAACGAGAGCAACAATTCAGTTCGCGGATTCAGCCTTTCCGAACCACCAAAAAAACTTTCAAGGTATTGCGTGTTGAGGTAGTGCCGCCCATTCTCCTGACGGTCATTAAGCAACGGTCGGAGGAGATTCCAGCGTTCCTTATCCCCGAGACTCTCATCAGTGACATAAGCCCCGATTTCATCCGTCTGAACATCGATGCCGGTCGCTCGAAGTTGATTCAGGTAATTCGTGGCGGCCCACTTTTCTCCGTTCCAAATTCCGTTGTTGCAGCGAACCTTCCACAGAAACGCAACGACCTGCCCGAGATCTTCTTTGCCCAGACGCTGTTCGAGGTCCTCGACTACCGGCAAGATCAGTGCTCGCCCAAGTCCGAAGTGATTCATCAGTAGTGGATCGTTCTCGTCACTGACGACAATCAAGCGGCCCTCGTCATCCAATGTCAGGTCAGCGGCATCACTCTGCTGTTTACCGAGTAATGTTCTGAGCAACTCCAGATGCATAGGCTTCATGGGAGCATCAGGCAGAATGCAAACGCTACCCCCGGCTCGTACCCACTTTGACAGTCCGTCCATCTGATCCTGATTCAACCGAGCCAATGCGCCGTCGGAAAGCAGGACGAGGTCGAAAGCACAATACGAAAGAGGATCGAGCGGCAGATCGCGAGCCACCCATTGCCCGGCAAAATGAATGATCGATCGACCGGCCCAGTTTGGGGCAAGTGACTCAGCGGCTTCCTGAGCTGTTGCCTGCGAATTCTCATCCACCGATTGATTCAAAGGGTTGTAGTTCTCCAGAGACAAGGCAGTCTCCAGAAACCGACGATTCTTACTGGCACTCTGACCAATCGACTCGGCACAACAGGAACACAAAAGTACGCTTCGCTCCGCAGGATTAGACGTGATGAGGTCGAATGCTTCCGGAGGATTCTGCTTGTCAATAATTGAGCTCAAAGGAATCGGTCCCGACTCCGTGATGAACACAGCTTCGATCGACCAGTTTCGCACCGTCGATGTTCGGCACGGAGGTAAGACGACATTGAACTGATAGTCCTGACCAACCAGTACGATGTCATCGAATCGCAACTTGGCAATCAGATCCTCAGCCGTATAAAAATCCTGTCCGTCGTAAATCGACAACTGCAGGTCACCTTCCAGCATCTGAGGCTGGTTGTATTCCAGTCTGAAGCGCACTGGCAATGGGCCTGAGGAGCGATTGCGAATCGACATCAGCTCCATCTTCAGGCCGACGATTGGCTTGTCTGCGGCCAGGATCAAGCCTGGAACAATCCATACCAACAACGTCAGAAGGGCTGCCGCAAGTTGCTTACACCGCAAACGTTTAAGGGCGAACAAACCGGACGCTAACGCGTTCCGGCTGATAAGTGCAACACGCTGCACCGGTCGACTCATGCTGCGGCTCCTCGTGCTCTTTGAAAGTACCACCATTCGAAAAGCATGACGCCGAATGCGAGCAAAGCCAGAGTCCACCACAGAGGCTGATCAGAATCAATTCGGTCTGACTTCTCCGCAGCAACGGTGAGTTCCGTAAACCGCAGAGCTTCCACGGTCTTCAATGACGACTCCGTCGTATTCAGAAGTCCTGTTCCGACCGAAGTGGCGACATCGTTACCGTCCAGAATGTCGTATCGCCCGACCTTTGCCGCTGGAATTCCTGACAGAGTTCCCACCGGGGTTGATGTTGCCGGGATCTGCTGACCATCCGGAGTTTTGATTGTGTAGTTGCGATCCGCTTCGACACTGATCACCGGAAGAACTCCCGTCGGGGCCGCAGACACTTCCGACAGCGAGGCCTGCTTCAGAGCCGACTCAACGGCGTTTGCAGCGATAATCGGGAAGCCAACTCGATACGGCAACGTTGATCGATCCGTATGGAACGTAAACCAATACGAAACACTCAGGCCTTCCCGCCGCTGCAGCAGTAAAGGCCCGGTTTTTCCGTCAATCAGCACTTCATATCCCAGCTCTTCCAGCTCCTTCGCACTAAGCCCCGTGGCAAGTCGAGGCTGTTCACCGATCTCCAGATCAGCGAGCTGGACATGCCTTAAAAACGGAGCCGTCCGATTCCAGTCAACAACATAGTCGACGTCCTCTCTCACCTCGATCATCGTCTTCAAATCGTCCGGAATGACGCCCACAAAAACCTGCACCGGAGCAATCGCTCCGCCAAGGTCGGCGGCATCACTGATGATTAGATCGTAGTCAGAACCTTTGGGCTGCTCGTCGGTCCCGTCTTCCTGTTCGATATTCGAGAGAACTCGAATGGCATGCCGCCACGAAGCGAGCTTGGGCGAGGTCCAGATCTTCAACGGTCGCGCCGCAGGCAACGTCAACCAGACGCTGTTATCAACTGCCATGGAATCAAAGCCCGTGGGAACCAGTCTTGCTTCCAGTAATCTTGATTCCGCTGACGAGACGGGAAACACCAGCCGCTCGGCTTCCTCATTGGAAACCTCAATCGGTTGAGAATTCGTTTCCACATTGTTCTCGAAGAACTTCAACTCTGCTCCGCGCAGATCGACGGACGATCCCGAAACTCGCACGAAGACTTCCCACTCCTGCGGTCCACTGCGTC
>CAIJTV010001177.1:0-3091 GCA_903823635.1 uncultured Planctomycetaceae bacterium | reverse complement strand
CATCAAACGCGCGACGAACTCGCCCCGATAACACGAGGTCCATGGCCTGATGATCGACGGCATCCATCTGTTCGAACAGTCGATTGCGATCGATCTGTTTCTTCAAGCCATCGAGCTGACCGCGAAGGGAAACTCGATCCATCATGCGATCGCGCGACAGACCATCGGTGAGTGAAAAACTTTTATGGTCCCCGGTCGGCAGTTGACCGGCTTCATTGCCGTAGCTGAAGTCTCCATAGCGGAACGGATTCGTATTGACGCCCAGCCACGCTCCACCATGAAAGCCGAAACCTCCATCGTTCATATTGACATTGGCCAAGGCTCCGGGCTGAGTTGGACCAAGTAAGTGTGACGCGACAGCTCCCATCGAAGGATAGCGAGGTTTGCGATCACTGCCGTTGGCACCAAGACGACCTGTCAGCATCCAATGAGCGGCCGCCCAATGATCGCCGTTGCCGTGAGAGAAACTGCGGATGACGGTGCACTTATCCATCACCTTCGCGTGTTCCGGGAGAAGTTCGCAAACTTCCAAACCTGGCAGTGACGATGCGATCGGCGAAAACGGTCCGCGATATTCTCGAGGAGCCGCGGGCTTCATATCGAACGTATCAAGCTGCGACGGACCGCCATGCATCCAAACCAGAATGACCGACTTCTTCGATCGTGCAGAGGGATGGACCAGGCCCGACTGTTCGGCCTGCAGCAAACCTGGCAGTGAGAGACCAAACGTACCCAGAGATCCGATTTGCAGCATTCGTCGGCGAGAAACCCCGTCACAGAACTGGCGGCGACCCGAGGGATGACTGACGATGTTTAGCACGAGAAAACTCCGAGGATTCGCGGTGGGAGATGTCGTTTGGCGGTATATTCAAAGTTCGCGGCGACGAGTGACGCGACCGTCTACAGGTATCCTGTGGACACCCAGCCTCATTTCACACCGCGTGGACAAAGTTTACTTCGAATGTACCCGATCAGAAACTGAACGCAAATCCGGAATTCAGGCAGTCCCGGACATTGTGCCGGATCCGTTCGCGTTCACTGAAAAAACGGTACAGAGGTGCTATGATCCTGAGGGTGCCTGTATGCGTGGTCTTGCCAAATTTGTTTAACGGCAAGCCGAAGGCGTCAGTACAAGCGAGAACTGTTGCCGTCGGCTTTTCGCCATTTGATCCTCGATCGACTCCTTAATTCATGACTCAAACAATCCCGCATACCGTGGCTGATACCGCGTCACGGCTTGTAGACACCATTCGCTCCTACGGTCCGGTTGCTGTCGCGTATTCCGGCGGGGTCGACAGCGCGGTTGTTGCGAAGGCGGCTTATGAGGCGTGGGGCTCTCAGGCTGTGGCCGTGACAGCCGTCAGTCCGAGTCTTGCCGGGATTGAACGCACGATTGCTCGTGAAGAAGCCGAGAGAATCGGCATTCGCCACATCGAGATTTCCACTGATGAGTTTTCTCGCGACGAATATCGGCGCAATGCGGGAGACCGATGTTTCTATTGCAAAGACACACTGTATTCGCTGGCCGCAGAGAAGCTGGCCGAGTTGCAGGTAGTGTTGATCGTCAACGGAGCCAATGCCGACGACCTGGGTGATCATCGTCCCGGAATGAAAGCCGCTGCAGACCATGGGATCCGCAGTCCGTTGATTGAATTGAATCTCAACAAGTCGGATGTCCGCACCCTCGCGCGATACTGGGGTTTGAGTGTCTCAGAGAAACCCGCCGCGCCGTGTTTGGCCAGTCGAATTGCTTATGGTGTTGAGGTCAATGAAGAGCGAGTCGCCAGGATTGAACAGGCCGAAGCATTCCTGCGCGAGATAACTGGGATCTCAGAGTTTCGAGTGCGACTCGAGGCGAATGAGCTGGCGAGAATCGAAGTGCCAGTGAATGCCATCGCGAGGATTTGTGTCGCAGAAACTCGACAGGCGCTGGTGGAGCATTTTCGATCGCTCGGGTTCCGGTCTGTCACGATTGATCTGGAAGGATTTCGTTCGGGGAATCTCAACGCGGCATTGTCGCTGGTGCAGCTCGGGGCGAAGTGATGCCTGAAAGGCGATGCAGGAAGTGGTGCAGAAGCCGGTAAACCACCAGGGCAGGCCCGGTGGCGGAATGACTTGGCGGGTTTCCTGGCGAGTACTCAAAAGAAAAGCCCGGCACGATTTACGTGCCGGGCTCATTGATCGTCGGTTGCCGTTTGGCGGCTGCCCTATTTCTTCTTCAGCGTCTGCATGTAATCCACGACGTCGGCAAGTTCCTGAGTTGTCATGGTCTTTTGCAGGTCAGCAGGCATGAGGCTGATCTTTTGTTTGACCAGCTCTTCGACCTCTGACTTCGGGATGGCCCGGACGAGAGCGTCGTCACCCTTGATGCTGACTTCAGCGTCGGTGTTGGACACGAGCAGTCCGTTCAAAGTCGTACCGTCGGTTTTGACGACGGTCCAGAGTTCGAAGTTGTGACTGATGCCGGCACTTGGATAGAGCACCGACTCAAACATCGCTTCGCGGCTGAGCTTGCTGCCGATCTCAGTCAGGTTCGGCCCGATCTCACGACCCATGCCGTCAACCACATGGCACTTGTGACAGGTGCCGGTGGAGAAGTACACCATACGACCATTAGCAACATCGCCCTGCAACTTGGCCAGTTCGCTGATTGGCGGTGTTGGCATGTTGTCCTTCGACGGCGGCAATGGGAACAACCGCTGAGCCGCCTCGCGAGCGTTTCGGTGCGGAGAACTATGCAGAGCGGCCGCAACGGACTGCTCCAGCTCCGGATCGAGAGTCTTCTCGTCAACAAGCTTCACCAACTCCATCGCCGCATTGCCCGCCTTCGAAGCCGCCTTGACCGCAGCTCGACGGACGTCGATGTTCACTTCTGCATTCGTCACAACCGGCAGAAGCAGGCCACTGATTGCACCGTTCTGTGAATTGCCAAGAGCATCTGCTGTTGCAATCGCTGCTGCTGTATCATCGCCCCGTAAAGCGTTGCCGATCAGATCCCATTGCTTGAGTTCCAGAAGCGCTACGATGGCTTCGACGCCGAGTTGTTCGGATGGTTTCTCCTGAGCTTCTTCCAGTAATGCACCATATGCTT
>CAIJTV010001176.1:0-5717 GCA_903823635.1 uncultured Planctomycetaceae bacterium | reverse complement strand
CGAATTTCATGCTCCGTTTCCGGATCCACAGAAGCCGTCGCATCATCGAGCAGCAGCACAGAGGGATTTGTCAACATCGCGCGAGCCAGTGAAAGTCGCTGCCGTTGACCACCCGACAGATTACTTCCATGCTCACCGACCATGGACTGATAACCATCCGGCAGTTCGCGAATAAATGAATCAGCCGATGCGATACGAGCCGCCTCTTCAATTCGTTCCTGAGTCGCCTCGGGATCGCCAAAAGCAATATTGGCGGCGACGGTGTTACTGAACAGAAAGCTCTCCTGAAACACAATTCCCATCAGCCGACGAACATCGCTCAGATTCAGATCCCGAACATCCGTTCCATCAATCAGAATGCGTCCGGACTCCACGTCATAGAAACGCTTTAACAAACTGAGCAGTGTGGATTTTCCGGCGCCTGTTGGGCCAGTAATTCCTACGCATTCCCCGGCGTTGATTCGCAGCGACACATTTCGAATGACCTGCTTCTCTGGCGAATAGCCGAAAGAAACGTTGTCGAATTCGATTCCCTGATGTACCGCAGAAATCCGGGATGCTGCAGGTGAGCTTTGAATGGCAATCGGCTCATCCAGCACCTCGAAAACTCGCTCAGCACTCGCCAGACTGGACTGGATACTGTTGACGATGTTGGTGATGTGAGCCACCTGATTTGCGAACTCATGCAGCAAGTTTGCGAACACAAAAAGTCCGGCTCCGAGAGCCAATTCGCCGCGAATCACTAACACGCCGCCGTAACCAATCAGCACGAGCATATTGGCCTGAGTCAGCAAGCCCATCGCCGGCTGAAATGTTGAGATGCGGAAGAAGATCGAGGTCTTCAGATCCCGGATGTCATGATTTGCTGCTCGAAACTTGTCGGCCTGCTCAGATTCACGGGCGAATCCTTTGACAACCTGGATTCCCTGCAAATTCTCCACGAGCGTGCGAATCATCACATCGCCAAGTTCGCTTGCTCGGCGATAAGCCGGCTGAACCATTCTGGAGAAGACCACAGCCCCGGCCCACAGTAAGGGCGTTGTCGCCAGACACGCCAGAGTCAGTTCCACATGCATGCGAAACATGTAAGCCAGGAACACGGTCAGCGTCAGAAACACAGTAATCAGTCGAATGATAACACCGTCGACAAAGTTGCGGACGTTGTTGGCATCACCGGCAGCTCGATTGATAATTGAACTGCTTTCGCCCGAGTCATAAAACTGAAATCCAAGCCGCTGAAGTTTCGCGTAGATCTCAGTCCGTAAACGAATCAGGATGTGCTGCGAAAGGGCTCCTGACGCGACAGCCGCCAGATACTTCAAACCGGCGGTCAGCATTGCCACGGCCAGAATGGTCAGTGAAAGTACGACGATGACTTGCACAGGGCTCCAGGAAGCCGGCGGTGCAATTCCAAACGGCCAATGCGGAGTCTCGCCGTTGTTCAGGACCTGCGACGACAAATAATCGATGCCCACTCCGGTCAGCCCAAGCGTGGACAAGCTGAGAGCCACCAGCACCGTCTGCATCAGCACAACCATCACGCAGGGACGACGATACTCAAGAGCTAACGCAAGCAGCCTGCGGAGAAGCGTCGCAGAAGAAACCTTGCGTGGTTCTCCGCCGCTTTTCTCTGCTTTTTGTATTCCTCCGGTCCCCACCGACACCGCGCTGCCGCCTTCTCGAAATCCGCGCAATTGATGATGTCTTTGTATCCTCAAGCCTGAGCTAAGAACAGAGGGGTTTTTGTAAATCGCAGCAATGGGGACGTGGCAAATCCACAAAATACGTGAATGGCTGCATCTGGAAAACCGGTAGCAGATTGTGAAGTGAATTTCACGATGCCGAAAACAGGCTGCGGAACCACCCTATTTCAGAATCTCGTGTTTTTTGAGGTTCCATCGCATCCAATTGTCAGCAACACTTCCGCAGACAGTGGTGTACAGAGCCTTTTTCTTCGTGGTCGACCTGTTCGTTTCGGGTACATTCAAAATGGTGTCTCTGACAGTTCTATGCTGCCTAATTGCCTTTGTTGTGGGCGGCATTCCATTTGGGTATCTCGTGGGTCGTGCGATTCTGAAGGACGATATTCGGAAACATGGAAGTGGCAACATTGGAGCCACTAACGTGGCACGAGTGATCGGATGGAAGTGGGGGAGCCTTGTTCTGGTACTGGATGCCATCAAGGGCCTGCTCCCAACGCTGGGTGCGAAACTCCTGATGGCATCGAGATTCTCCGAAGATGCCGCTCAGACCGCGACCATTCTCGCGGGCATCACAGCCATCCTTGGGCACATGTATCCGATCTGGCTGAAGCTTCGAGGCGGCAAAGGAGTCGCAACGGCACTGGGAGTTGTCCTGGTAATCTCGCCAGTTGCTTCACTGGTGGCACTTGTCCTGTTTTCGATCGTTGTCGGAACCACAAAGATTGTTGCTGCCGCTTCAATTGCTGCGGCGACAGGATTCGCCATTACGCAGCTGATTCTTCTGGGAACAAGCGCTTTCGATGTCGCAAAGCTTCCGCTAACTTTGTTCTCGGTAATTGTCCCCGCGCTGATTGTCTGGAAGCATCGTTCAAACATCGGACGAATTCTTCGAGGCGAAGAAAACAGAATTGGAAAGCGTTCGCAACCCAGTTCGACAACTTCATCGGAAACACCAGGCATCAAAGGCTGAGCGACGGAATGCGGAGAGCCGTGACAAATTCGCTTTAAAGCTTTGATCTCATGGTGTTATTTGAAGAACAGAGTCCTACGTTTCTGACGTCAGAATAAAAATTGTTCGGCGTTTGGCCCAACAGTAATCTTCACCTCCTGACAGGATCCCCAAGATGAACTTCACGCCAGCCGATCGTTTGCTTCCATTTCTGCTCGCATTCAAATTCAAACGGACTCGTTGGATTCTCGTGGTCCTGTTTCTCGCCGCGATTTCGGATTCGACGTTTGCTCAGAGCAAAGATCGCGACAAGAACAAGGATCGCAAAGACGGAGCCAGCGAAACGGAACTGGCCGAACGGATCTCCAAGGCTGAAGAACTGCTGCTGAAGGAATACAAGGAAGTTGTTAATGAGCATTACAAGCAGGGACGCAAAGAAAGCGCCATAGAGGTTCTGCAGAGGATTGCGGCTATCAATCCAAAGATGGAAGGTGTTGAAGATCAGATTAAAATGATCAATGAAGAACTGCTTCAGGAGAATGGGATCAAGATGGAGATGGATGTCTCCAACGGCTGGGTCCCCATCTGCGAAGTGGAAGAAGGCAAGCCGTTTCGAATCGCTGTTGTCGGGGAGTACAAACTGGACCTGACTACGCTGGTCCCCCTGACCGGTCTAAGCAATTCCGACCCGGCGAAAGATCATGTCGCAGTTGCTCCCTTCGGCGCGCTCATCGGCCTGGTTATGACCGATGGTAAACCTGGCGAACCGTTTGCCGTCAACGCCGGCGTGGAACACAAGCCGAAGAAAGGTGGTCAGTTCTTTCTTCGCGTTAACGTCCCCGTGATTGCCAAGTGCAAAGGCGATCTCAAGCTTCAGGTAAGCGGCGCAGTCAAACCACTCGCGAAACGCTCGGCGAAATAAAGCGACTGAAAACAAAACGACTGAAGCGGAATGTACACGTACTGTTGAATAGCCTGTTTACCGCCCGGCTGTAGGCGACGGCTCTTGCGCAGGCCGTCGCCCCATGGCACTCACTACTGAAAAGAACTCTCAATTCTGCTTCAGAACCGAAGCACGATACAGCCCGCCACCGGCTGAAATGTAGAGCGTTCCGGAATCGTTTCCGGCTCCAAAGCCAACATTTGTTGGAAGCGATGGGGTGGGGAGAAAATCAAGCGATTTACCGGACGCGTCATAGACTCCAATCCCATACTTATTAGCCGATCGAACCGCAGCAAAGATTCGCCCCGAGGCGTCCACGGTCAGGCCATCAATGCCATCCTCGCTGCCGAAGTCCACGATCACCCTGGAGTTCGATAATCGTCCATCCGCGTTGACGTCGAAAGCCAGTAACTGCATCTTACCCTTCGGACCAACCGGATCACCAGGAACACCGGTTGACCCATTGTCGGTCTCCGCAAGATACAGCGTTTTGCCATCCGGGGAGGTCTCCACTCCGTTTGGTTTTTTGGCCAGCTCCGTGGCAATGCTAACGGTATTTGACTTGGTGTCGTATCGAAACAAAAACATCCCAGCCTGTTCGACCGGCTCAGGTCCAAGATACCGCGGATCGGAAAAGTAAATGCTGCCATTCGGATGCACCAACAGATCGTTCGGCGCGTTCAGAGGCTTACCGTTGAAGCTGGAGATCAGCGGCTTCAGCTGACCACCTTCCAGAACTTCGCAGAGCGACCGGTTGCCGCCATTGGCTCCGCAGCAGGCAATCAATCGATCGCCTGAATCAAACGCCAGTCCATTACTCTTGCTGCTTCGTTCACAATAAGCACGAGTCTGTTTTGTGGCTGGATCAAAGACCAAAATCTGTCCCGGCTTTGCGGGATCGAGGTGGATATCACTGAAGAATACGAGCCCGTCAGACCGGACTGCAACGCCCTCTGTGAACTCTCCCTGATTCCACAATTCTTCAGGAACTGTTCCTTCAGCAAAGACTCGATCTGCCGCAGAAGCTGTCGAAGAGATCCCCAGAGTACAACCGAGAATCAGTGCCCATCCGGTTGAGATTCGCATTTGATATTGTCCTTTTATGATCCGGTCTTAAGGTCCCGAAGAAACAACGTCTCTGACACAGAATTGAAAAGTCGTCGTCATGATCTGCTTGATCATTCCAGCACAACAATTGGCGGAATCAAAGCTTAGCAGTCTGCCTCTCGAAACCGAACCGTCACTCGATAAAACGACACAGCAGGAGTCGTTGAAGCCGTATTTGCCGCCATCGTCTTCATTTTTTTCATCGCGGAACTATGCCGCAGTACTGGGAGTTTTCCCCGGCATTCGCAACAATGGAATCTGAGCAAATCTTCCGCTCTAAAACCTTCCTGCCATTTGTTGTGTCATTTTGGAGTTCCTACATGAATCACCACGCAGTTCATTCTCAATCAGACTCCGCTAAACCCGCCTCTGCATTGGACAATCCATTAGCCCGTCGAAAGTTTCTTGCCGCCGGCGCCGCAACACTCACAGCCGCGCGGATGGTTTCCGCTGATGAATACGGTGCGGATGCAGCTCCGGTTCGCTATCCCGATCATCGCCTTGTTTCATTGGATGATCGCGGCAAGAAGCTCATGCTGGGCAATACTCCAATTCAGCGTCTATTCCACAGCAAAGAGATGCTCTGGGCCGAAGGGCCCGCATGGAACGGAGCAGGGCGGTATCTCATCTGGAGCGACATCCCTAATAACATACAGCGTCGCTGGCTGGAAGAAGACGGACATGTTTCTGTCTTCCGCAACCCAGCCAACAACAGCAACGGCAACACGTTTGACCTGCAGGGACGACAGATCTCGTTCGAACATCTGACGCGCAGTGTGGCTCGTTATGAAATCGATGGCACGCGTACGGTTCTGGCCGACAAATACAACGGCAAATCGCTCAACGCACCAAACGACGGAGCTGTCCATCCCAACGGCGACATCTGGTTCACAGATCCGGGCTACGGAGCCCTGATGGACTACGAAGGCACACTTGCCAATACCGGGTCAGTTCAGCCCTATCAGAAGGAAGCGATCTATCGGATCGAAGCCAGCACTGGCAAGGTCATCAAGAT
>CAIJTV010001175.1:0-3904 GCA_903823635.1 uncultured Planctomycetaceae bacterium | reverse complement strand
CAACTCCGGGGATCAGGATCTGTCGTCCTATCTGACTTCCGCCTCCGCCGCGCTCAACTATGTCCCGCTCACCAGGACAATCAACGGGGTCGCGTTGTCAGCGAATCTGACAATCAATCTCGGTACCTCAGGATCCGATGCGTTCTGGTCGGGGCTCACTCTCAACATTCCGGACGCCAGTGCAACGGCCCGCGGAGTTGTCACCACAGGAGTCCAGACTTTTGCGGGAGCCAAAACGTTCTCGGGCGTCATCGCTGCCCCAAACCTGAGTGGAATAAACACCGGGGACAATGCCGTCAACTTGCTCTATTCCGGTCTGGTCAGTAACGCGACTCACACAGGTGATGTCACGGGATCAACCGCACTCACCATCACAGATGGCGTCGTGACGCTGGCCAAGATGGCGAACGTTGCCACGGGTACAGTCTTCTACAGGAAAACAGCATCAACCGGAGTCCCACAAGTCCAGACCCTCGCAACCCTGAAGACGGACCTCGGATTAACGGGGACCAACTCAGGCGATCAGACCATCACGTTGACCGGAGATGTAATTGGGACGGGAACAGGATCGTTTCCGACCGCGATCGGGGCTGCCGTGGTGACAAATGCCATGCTGGCAGGCTCGATCGCCATCAGTAAGCTCACAATCACTGGAACGCCGGATGGCTCGAAGTTCCTTCGTGATGATGGAACCTGGCAGCTACCGTCGTTCTCAGCGATCACGTCGCTGAACGCGTTGACGGGAGTGAGTCAAACGTTTTCCACTGGAACCACGGGGACTGACTTCGCCATCGACAGTTCTGGAACGACGCACACTTTCAATTTGCCAAGTGCCAGTGCAACGGCCCGTGGCGTCGTAACAACCGGCACCCAGACCTTCGCTGGCGCGAAAACTTTTTCGGGGGCCATCTCAGCCAGTAACTTGTCTGGAACCAACACCGGAGACCAGACGATCACATTGACTGGTGACGTTACGGGGACGGGTATAGGTTCTTTCGCTGCAACGATCGCAGCAGCCTCGGTCTCTTTGGCGAAGATGGCCAACGTCTCCACTTCCACAGTGTTCTATCGCAAAACGGCCGGCTCAGGTGCGCCTGAAGTCCAGACGCTGACTACTTTGAAAGCCGACCTCGAGCTCACTGGAATCAACACCGGAGACCAGACAATCACGTTGACAGGGAATGTAACTGGCTCCGGGACGGGAACATTTGCCACAACCATTGCAGCCGGGGCTGTCACGAACGCGATGCTGGCAGGCTCGATCGCCCTGGGCAAGCTGGCCATCACGGGAACACCGGACGGCACAAAGTTGCTGCGTGATGATGGAACCTGGTCAGCAGTGGCCACGGGCCTTGTCTCTCTCAATGGACTCACGGGATCGACTCAGACGTTTGCGAGCGGATCATCCGGCACCGACTTCGCCATTTCTTCGTCAGGAACGGCCCACACGTTCAACCTGCCTAATGCGAGCGCAACGGCACGCGGCGTTGTGAGCACCGGCACCCAAACCTTCGCTGGTGATAAAACGTTCTCTGGAGCGATCTCAGCCAGCAACCTGTCAGGAACAAATAGCGGGGATCAGTTAATCATAATGAATGGGGATGTCAGCGGTACCGGTTCGAATGTCATCGTCACCTCCATCGGGGAAGGAATGGTGACTCTCGCCAAGATGGCAATGGTGAATTCCGGAACGGTGTTCTATCGGAGCAGCTTTGGTCAGGGTCCGCCAGAGGTGCAGCTGCTCTCTACGTTGAAATGGGATCTTGGGCTGTCTGGAACCAACACGGGAGATCAAAACCTCGCTCCATACCTGACCATCTCGTCCGCTGCATCCACTTACCTTACGCAGTCAACGGCATCCGCTTCGTATCTGCTTCAGTCCACCGCTGCCGCAACTTATCTTACGATGACAGCGGCATTGAATATGTACCAGCCACTGAATAACAATCTCACGGCGATAGCAGGACTGACCACTTTTGCGGATCGGCTTCCGTATTTCACCGGGTCAGGTACAGCGGGCCTCACCACCATCACAGCCTTCGCCCGAACCCTGTTGGATGACACTGACGCGGCCACGGCCCGTGCAACACTGGGCTTGACCATTGGCACCAACGTGCAGGGCTATGCGGGCATGTTGCAGAACATCGCCAACTGCCCGCAACCTTTCGATCAATTCATCTATTACGATTCTTCCGGCCTCGCCACACGCACGGCCATCACAACGGTGGGCCGCAACCTGCTCGATGATGCTGACGCAGCGGCACAGCGGACGACGCTGGGGCTGGTTATTGGCACCAATGTGCAGGCGTATGACGCTGACTTGGCGGCGATAGCAGGACTGACCAGTGCGGCGAATAAGATTCCATATTTCACTGGGTCTGGAACTGCTGCGGTTGCGGACTTCAGTGCGTTGGCAAGAACCATCACAGCGGCAACAACAGCGGAGGGAGTTTTGACCGCAATCAGTTTGCCGCAAGTGGACCCGACAACGGCAAACATTTTCAAGCTGGAAAACGGAACAAATCGGCAGTCACTGGAGCTGTACAGTACTTGGTCGACTGTTACCACCACTGGAGACTCACAGGAGGGTATTCGTCTCAAATCCGTCGCATCTGCCAACTTTGAACTGGGAACATTCGTCGGGACGGCAGCGGGTTCTACTCGCGGATTGACCATTGGGACATACGACCGCGCGACGCCGACTGTGCTCACCAAGTGGGCTGAATTCTCGACCAGCGGTGAACTGGGCCTTTTCGGCAACGGACTGGTTCGCCAGAACAAATACGGCGATGACGCTACCGCAGCCATCTACACGTTCAGGAAATACCGAGGCACAGAAGCATTACCCACAGCACTAAACGCCGGTGATACGATTGCTCAGATATTGTTTCAGGGATACCACGGAACCACAATAGGCACGTCTGCGGCAATCCAAGTGGTTGCCACGGAGGCGTTTACCTCGGCACCGAATCGCCCGACACGCATGCACTTTAACACGACTGGCCCCGGTGAAACTCAGTCGTCAATACGAATGACGATTACCGACGTCGGCACAACATGGTTCGGCTCATACAGCACTTCATATACGAATTCTGGCTTAGTCGGCATTGCGGGGAGCAACGCTTCCGGAGCAGAAAATAACACGTTGCTGTTCCGCGATAACAGTACGTTGAATGGCATCGGTCAAGTTCTCGGCAAGATCGCATTCTGGTCTGCTGACACGACTGCGCCGGGTGCTGGAATCAAGGCATGGATTGCTGGTCTCAGTGAAAGCGCAACGGTCGCAAACGCGGCTATTGTTTTTGCCACAGATACAACTACGGGAACACCGACAGAGCGAATGCGTATTGGATCTACTGGTGACGTAGGCATCGGAACCGGAGCAACGATTTCTGCGAGGACGCATGTGATTTCAACGACTGAGCAATTGAGAATCGGGTTCAACGATTCGAACTACTTTTCAACCACGGTTGGTTCGACGGGTGGAGTCACGTTCAATGCGGTTGGGGCTGGCTCTCATTTCACTTTTTCGGACCCAGTGACGTGCAGTACGAGCTTTGCCGTTAATGGCGGAGCGACTTTCAATAGCTCAGTGATTGCGGAATCAGCAAATGTTTTCATTCGCACGGCAAGTCTGTACTTCGACAGCTATGGTACGCATAACGGTATCCGTCATCGAAGGGCAAATGGGACACTGGCGATACCGTCAGAAGTTCAATTAAATGACCTCATAGCATTTTGGAACGTAGTAGGGTATCACGACGGGGGTGGCGGTGCGAAGGCGTTTCACACTCAAGCGTCCGCAGGCGTCTATATGTATGCGTCTGAAGATTTTACCCCTACAGCTTGTGGCGGAAACCTGAGGTTTCTCACTACCCCAGTTGGCTCGACGACACTAACCACT
>CAIJTV010001174.1:0-1573 GCA_903823635.1 uncultured Planctomycetaceae bacterium | reverse complement strand
GTCGCATCGATTTTTGAGACGACCTGCTGACGGCTCGGGTAGATCGCCCATTCCTCGGTGATCGGTGATTTCGGCCAGTCCAAAGAGGTACCGAAACTCAAGTACGCTCCGCCACCGCCGTTGACAAAATGGCGTACGAGACGTTCCCCTCCGGAACTGTTCCTCTGCTGCTCAAGGTAGTATTCCAGATCATGAGTGTCACCACCCATGATGATGTCGACTTCGTACTTTGTCAGCAGTTCCTTTAACGCCTCAAAGTTCTCAATGCCGTCCGTTTGATCGTGACCGCCAGCATAAAAAGGGTGCCCCAGCAGGACCATTTTCGTTTTTCCATCAGCCGCTTTTAGTCCCTCCTCCAGCCATGATTGCTGTGCGGGATCGATCTGTCGAGCCACGCCCGTATCCACCGCGAAGAGTGCAAACGTATCGGTTTGAAACTGGAAGTAGGGAAGCTTCTGCCGCTGCACGGGGACTCGATAAAGTCCCTGTAATCGAGTGGCCTCGGCAATCAGTTGTTCGATGTGCGAATCCGTCGTGGAAGTAAGATGATTGTCCAGTTCCACACGCGCCTTCATGGCGGTTCGGGCTGCGTCGGGCTCAAAGAACGTGGCTGCAAAGCCTTCGAGGGCATCGTACCAGTCGTGATTTCCGGGAATCGCATACACCGGTTTTGTGACTCCCATAAACGGCAGCCAGAAACGAGACTCATAGTCCTTCATCGCTCCGGAGGGATAAACGACATCCGATGAGATTACCACAAACTTCACGTCGGGCTGGCGGGAAACATCCAACAACTGACTTCGCAAAGAATGTTGTGAAGCATCGCCTTCGCCGGGGTCACCAATGATAATGAATGAGAAATCTTCGGACTCGATAATTCCCTCGGGCTGAACCTCCAGCGGTAACTGACCATCGGCAGCGGGTGATTTTGGCAACGCTTCGGCCATGGCGGTTCGCCAGTCGTCAGTGCGTTGCTCGGCCCATGAATTCCAGATCCCGGCTGCCCAGTTTTCTGTATCGAAGTACCAACTCATTCCCCAGACCGGAGTTGTCGCCGCCAGAATCGCAGACAACGGCAATCCCATCTGCAAGCCTCGACTGAGTGCAGACGCATAGGAGCAGCGAGCCAGACGCAGCCGAACCGCCTGCCGCAGACGCATCATCAACAGCCACCGCAACACCAGTCGAGGAACTACGAACATCGCATGTCCCTGCTGAAGACTCCATTGCCAAATGCGGCTTTCCAGTAGTTGCAGCACTTTGCCGGTCGCCAGCAAAGATGGAATCAAAATGGTGAATGCCAGCAGCAATGCGACAAAGGCATCACCTAACACCGCAAAGCCGGGGGAAACGAGCCCCAGCGAGGTGCGATCGAGTCCCATTCGTCCCAGATGAATGGCCAGCAAGGTCATCAGAAAGGCCAGAATCCAACTGCGATCCGCGGCGGCTCGCGAAGTTTCTTCCTTGACCACAGTCACGGCGAGCCCACGAATCCCGCGGTCCGCGAGCAGCCCGCTTGTGATCTCTTCGTCTGTCAGAAGCTCAGGACTCAGCAAAGCCGCCCCAGACATTG
>CAIJTV010001173.1:0-7062 GCA_903823635.1 uncultured Planctomycetaceae bacterium | reverse complement strand
GCCGCGAGATCTGGCGTTCTTCAACGGGCTGGGCGGATTTAGTCGCGACGGGCGCGAGTATGTTTCCATTCTCAAACCTCAATCGGCGACCCCTGCGCCGTGGGTCAACGTGATTGCGAATTCACAGATCGGGACAGTGATCTCGGAAAGCGGCAGTGCTTATACATGGGTTGATAACAGCCACGAATTTCGACTGACGCCGTGGAACAACGACCCCGTGTCGGACACGTGTGGAGAGGCCTACTATCTTCGCGATGAGGAGACGGGCCGATTCTGGTCGCCATCGCCGTTGCCTGCGCGAGGCACCAACACGTATCTTTCGCGACACGGTTTTGGATACACGATTTTTGATTATACCGAAGACGGGATCTCCACGGAGCTGTGCGTTTACGTAGCGATAGATGCCCCCGTAAAGTTTGCACGCCTGAAGATTCGCAATCATTCGGGACGAGCACGGCAGATGTCGGTCACTGGCTATTGGGAATGGGTACTCGGCGAGGTTCGGGCGAAGTCGCTGATGCACGTGGGAACGGAACTCGATCCCGCCACAGGTGCCGTTTTTGCTCGCAACTATTACAGTCCTGAATTCTCCGAGAAGGTTGCGTTCGTCGACTGCAGCGAGCCTGTGCGGACCGTGAGCGGCGATCGAACGGAATTCCTCGGGCGCAACGGCTCTGCGTCTCATCCGGCGGCGATGAATCGAGCACGACTCTCAAATCGCACCGGCTCCGGACTCGACCCCTGTGCTGCAATTCAAACGCAGGTCAGTCTGGACAACGATCAGGAACGCGTCATCGTCTTTACTCTCGGCGCGGGGAGCAACGAAGACGATGCGCGGCGACTCGTTCAACGTTTTCGCGGTGAAGGAAATGCGCAGAAAGCTCTGGAAGGTGTTTGGCACTATTGGAGCCAGACGCTGGGAGTTGTGCATGTGGAAACTCCTGATCCCGCGGTTAACTTTCTCGCAAACGGCTGGTTAATTTATCAAACGCTTGCGTGCCGCATGTGGGCCCGCACGGGGTTTTATCAGTCCGGCGGTGCGTACGGTTTTCGCGATCAGTTGCAGGATGCGATGGCTCTGATTCATGCGGAGCCTCGGTTGTTTCGTGAGCATCTCCTGCGAGCCTGCTCAAGACAGTTTCGCGAAGGCGATGTTCAGCACTGGTGGCATCCGCCGGTGGGACGCGGTGTGCGAACTCATTTCTCAGACGACTTTCTCTGGTTGCCGGTTGCGTTGTGTCGCTATGTGCAGATGACGAGCGATACTGGGATTCTGGCGGAGCGAGTGCCGTTTCTCAGCTCACGAGCCCTGCATGCTCACGAAGAAGCCAACTACGATCTGCCGGTGATCTCGGAAGATATAGGCACCGTTTATGACCATGCCGTGCGCGCCATCGACAACGGTCTGCGATTTGGTGTTCACGGTTTGCCGCTGATGGGATGTGGTGACTGGAATGACGGTATGAATCTGGTCGGTCAGAATGGTCAGGGCGAAAGTGTCTGGCTGGCGTTCTTCCAATTCGATGTGCTGACTCAGTTTACCAAACTGGCGCAGCGACAGAATGATGCCGTGACCGCCGATCGACTGGTGATCGAAGCTGGAAGACTGCGTGGCCACATCGAACATAATGGCTGGGACGGCGAATGGTATCGCCGTGCGTACTTTGACGATGGAACACCGCTGGGTTCTTCAGAGAACACTGAATGCCAGATCGATTCGATCTCCCAAAGCTGGTCGATTCTTTCTGGTGCAGGGACTCAGGAGCGATCACTTCAGGCCATGGCCAGCGTCGATCGCCGACTGGTGCGAAGAGACGCGAAGTTGATTCAGCTGCTGGATCCTCCATTCAATCATTCGGCATTGAATCCTGGCTACATCAAGGGCTACGTCCCGGGCGTCCGTGAAAACGGCGGCCAGTATACTCACAGCGCGATCTGGACGGTTATGGCCTTCGCCGCCATTGGTAATGTCGAACGCGCGTGGGAATTGTTCAATATGATCAATCCCATCAATCATGGATCGACACCACAGGCCATCAGCACTTATCGAGTTGAGCCGTACGTTGTCGCCGCCGATGTTTATGGAGTGGATCCTCATCTCGGTCGCGGCGGCTGGACATGGTACACCGGTTCGTCCGGCTGGATGTATCGATTGATTACCGAGTCATTGCTGGGCCTGCAACTGGATGGAGACAAGCTGCGATTTACGCCTCGGCCGCCGAAAGACTGGGAGTCGTATACGATTCACTATCGATACCGCGACACGACCTACCATATCGCCGTCATAAATCATGGCGATGGAACTTCCAGCCGACACTTGCGACTGGATGGTGTCGAGCAAACTCAGGACTTCATTCCGCTCGTGGATGATCACGTCAGCCATGAGGTTGAGATCCAACTCAATCAAAGTTCAGATGTGCCTGCCAGTGTTATTGTTTCTGCGCCGTGATATCGGGTGGGATCGCTCAAGGAGATAGTTCACTTATGCTGATCGTCACGCACGCGTGGATTGTCGTCGGTATGCAATCAAGGGTGAGTTAAGTGACAAATAAGCCTCGCCATTCCGCCAGCGGCGATGTCAGCGATTGATCCGGAAAGGCTCCGGGAATTCACCCCGCGTCGCAGCCATGCATCAACGTTGCGATGCCAGATCGGCAATAACACTTTCGGCAGCCTTGCGTCCACTGACCATGGCTCCCTGAATCGATGCCGTCTCACAGTAGTCACCACAGTAGTACAGCCCGTCTCCCCAATGCGATTGTCCTGAAAGGCTGTCTCTGAAGCCGGCCTGCTGCGCGGGCAAGGCGATCGGGATGTCATAGCGCCGTAACAAAGACCAGGCATCGACCTGAGATCCGAACCACTGCCTCAGTTGCTGACGGACGGTGTTATTGAGATCGCTTGAGTCCATCAATTCTTTGCCAACGACGGAAGCACTGATCAGTGCTTGTCCGGCGGGTGCATAACTTTTCGCCACGTTGGACACAACACACAGATTATTGATCGGACCTTCGTTGTCGCCGTTTAGCACAAGCAGCGGTTCACCGAACGGGGCCTGTGGGGCGGCGAAGTAGAAACACGTGGTTGCTCTGAATTCAGGTGAATGGATCGTCCCGCTCGTCAACCTTGACGCTTCCCTGCCTTCGACCGCGAGTACAATCGCACGACAGTCAATGGATTCGCCATTCCTGAGTCGTACGTGATGGCGATCCACCAGTGAGTCGACTGGAGTGGAAAGCCGGAGCATGTCGGGCGTCAATTCCGCCGCCAATTGTCGCGGAATTGCACTCATGCCTTGCTCTGGAAGTGATGCGTCTCCCAGCGCAAAGATTCGGAATAAGAATCTGAAGAACCCACTCGAGGTGCTGAGGTCTTTCTCTAAAAACACGCCCGAAAACCACGGACGAAAAAAGCGATTGATAATATCGTTCGAAAGCCCACACGTCCTGCGAAGATATTCATGAGTTGTTGATTCTGGCTCTCGCCAGAGTGCATCGAAAGATGCATGAGTCACGTGCCAGCGGAGTTTGGCCAGTTTCAGGCGATCCCGGAAGGTGCCGATTCCATTGAACGCCGTCGACAGTAACTTCGAAGGTTTCCGCCACGGATCGCTCATCTCAACCATTCGACCCTGAGTGCGAATCAAAGCGCCGGGATCAAAACTATGCAGCCGCAGCGAGTCATAATCAAGTTGAGCGTTGGCTTCAGGGTAGGCCGTCTGCAAAACCTGAAATCCTCGATCAAGCAGAAAGCCGTCGACATGGTCTGTGCGTACTCGACCGCCAACATCATCCTGTGCATCGAGTACGAGAACGTCGATATTGTTTTTTAGCAAAAGGCGTGCGCAACATAACCCAGAAAGCCCGGCACCAACGATAATCACAGGCTTCGATTTCATACTCACTTCCCCAAGTCACAATCTGTGGTCGCTGGAGTTTTTGCGATAGTCTTAACAGCCGAAGCAGCGGACGTCTCGGCAGCACGAGCAATGTTGCGGAGCATTCCTGCAAATACGCATTGATGCAGGGGGTAAATGCCGTACCAGTAAAGAATTCCGAAGAGGCCCAGTGGATCGAAGATGGCCGTCTGACGAATGGTGCTCCCTGCCTGACACGGAGTCACTTCAAACTCAAGCCATGCGCGACCGGGAACTTTCATTTCGGCGTAGAGCCGCAGACTACGATCCTGGTCGAACGATTCAACACGCCAGAAATCGAGAGCATCCCCGACTCGCAGTGTGTCCTCATCACGCCGTCCGCGTCGCACGCCCACGCCACCAAGCAGCAGGTCAATGAAACCACGAACGGTCCACAGCCAGTTTCCGTAATACCACCCCGTGCGACCGCCAATGCGGCGGATTGGACGAAACGCCTGCTCGGGAGGAACAGGCACGACGATCGTTCGCGAGTCGACTAGTCGGGAGCCGAACCGAGTACCACCCCAGGATCGAATCTCGCCCGCTGATGAGAGGGAATCAGACCATCGCGTGGCAGCAAACTCGCTGTCCTCGTTGACAAGAGCGCGTGCGATGGCTTCCTGATAGGTTCTTGGTCGGACGGAAAATGAAGTCGACGCAAGATTGTTTGAGAGAAGTGTCGGATTGCGCAGGCTTTCGACCAGTTTCCTGCCGACTCTTGCATAAAGTGGCGTCACCAGGCCAAGCCAAAGACTTGAAAGGTATGGCGTCAGAAATGGGACTGGGATCATCCAGCGAATCAGGCCTCTCTGCCGAGCGTACTCCTGCATGATCTGACCATACGACACTTGATTCGGCCCACCGATCTCAAACACTTGAGATCCGAAAGTCGGCAAGTCCAGTGCGGCTTTGAGGTAGTTCAGCAGATCTTCGATAGCGATGGGCTGGGCCTTCACATGCACCCAGCGAGGACAAATCATAATCGGAAGACGCTCTACCAGAGCGCGGATCATTTCAAAGGAAAGACTGCCCGACCCAATCACGATCGAGGCTCGAAATTCAATCACCTGCGAATGATGAGCTCGGAGTGCGTCGCCAGTCTCCTGTCGACTGCGGAGATGCTTTGAAAGTTCATGGTCGGGATTGCCAAGACCGCCGAGATAAATGATCCGTCGCACGCCAGCGGCTGTTGCAGCCTCAGCGAAATTGGTCGCGCCGATGAGATCCTGCTCTTCAAAATTTCCTTGAGCGCCCATCGAATGCACAAGGTAGTAGGCAGTATCCACTCCTGCAAATGCTGGCGGCAAAGTGTCGCGATCTAACACGTCGCCTGCCACGACTTCCGTTGTGCTTGAACGGCGATCGTCAAGTGCTTCAGGGCGACGAGTCAGGCAACGCACACGCACTCCATGGTGCTGCAGAAGAGTCAACAGTCTCCCGCCGACATAACCTGTTGCCCCGGTCAGCAGAGTCAGACTTCGGTTTTCCCCGACCGGTTGATCTTCCATTTGAATTTTGCCATTCGAGATATCAAAAGCACATGGGAAACCGGACCGATCGAAAACCAGAATAGATGCAAGGTTTCCGGGGCGAACTTGGCCCCTGACGTGGTTACTCGTCCGATTTGGCACTGACCATGAGAGAAATGAATGTTGATGTCAGAGCCATGGCGAATACGCCGCAGCCCACAAGAAAAATCACCAGATCGCTATTTGCCATTGTTCGAACTCCCAAGCACAAGTGTTCCGAAACTCAGGATCGACGGCACCCAAAGCCCCACGAACATCCCCTCCTGCTTGCTACCGGTAAACCACAGCGAGATGGAGAAAAGGAACGAAGCGCCAGCAGCGAAGACGAAGCCAAGTTTTCCCAACTTTTTCTTGTTCATGACCCAGTTCCTACAGCAGACATCAAGATTCACCCAGCGATTAAATCGTTCATAACGTTCACGTGTACCCGTGAGGGTTAGTGATTGTTAACTGTGGATCGATGGTATTCGTCTGATTTGCGGTAATCGTGTTCAGCGGCTGACGACCATTGGCAGCGACAAAAACGCCCGCACACCTTGAGAGGACTATCCCTCGTTAACAGATGCTGGCACTGGCACTGCCGCAGCCCGGTCTGATGATATTGGGGGTCGCAGTTGGGCGATCTTAATGATGAGGGCGATTTGAATGATGACCCTCACTCAATGACGCGTTCAAAATCCGGAAACCGACTTTGATCCATCGCGATGCCAAGTGCACGCCGATGGTTTTCGTGATCTTCTGTTTTTTGTGAAGAATCGTGTTATGCCCGGGCGTTTACAGGCGGTCTCGCAAAACCAGGCGCGGACGCCTGCTTGTGCACCGCCTCGAATTGGGAATTTATGGGCCGGCACTATGATTTTCTGAGAGACTATCGGAGGACGAAGTTTTCCCCCAGCAATGTTTCGAAGATGCGAGAGAAGCCAAGTGAGCTGGCCGAAACTCGCTCGCGTGCCACGGCATTGCGTGCCAATTGGGGCGGCTCAGAATTATGAGAATCAGCGGCTCTCCAACTGAACACCGGCGTTTCATTGATCTTCGACTAAAGTGCGAGTGACATCTATGTCCAGCGAACATGTGACCGAGATGCTGACGGATGGCGATCTGGATCGAATCATTCAGATGGCCTGGGAGGATCGTACATCGTTCGACACGATCCGAAGTCAATTTGGTTTGACTCCGGGGGAAGTTATCAAGCTAATGCGTCATCACCTAAGCACAGGCTCTTTCAAACTTTGGCGGAAGAGAACTGCAGGTCGGCGGACGAAACATCAAGCACTCCGTAGTTTTCGCTTCGGTCGATTTCGTGCGCCGGGACAGCGTGACTGAGAAACACAACGGGATCAATCAAGTGCGGATACCGTTGCGGATACAAGGAGCGGGGCTGGTTTGCTGGACGGCTGTCGAATCTGCTGTCATGATCGCAGCATGGTCTTGTTGACTCACGATGATTTGATCCTTGCTGCTGCTTCGGCTCGATGATTCTGGTCGATGGCGCGGGCTTGTGGTCTTAGCGAGAAGATTTTGAACAATGACACGCGGGCACACGGTTGGAGTCATCGGGGCCGGGATGGCCGGCCTCGCTTGCGCGCGTGAACTCGCGGCTGAAGGATTCGATGT
>CAIJTV010001172.1:0-7217 GCA_903823635.1 uncultured Planctomycetaceae bacterium | reverse complement strand
CAGAGTTTCGGGATCTGGATCATGGCAGAGTGAATGAGCACAACGGTCGCCCTCCGCAGAGGGCGAACCTTGCGACCATTCGGCTCAGATGCTCATCGCCATCTGCATCGTCAGGATCGTTTTGTCCTGGGCAGTCCCGAACATGTTCGAGCCCAGCTTCTGGTCCTGAATCTTTGTCGGATCCTTCAAGCGGGATTCCTTGCCATGCTGCAGCCAGGCGGTGAAGGCATTGGCCGCGTTCCAGGCTGTCGCCCCGGCGAGATCGAGTTCCTGTTCGAACCGGCCGCTCACCCAATTCATGGCCTCCAGAGCCGTCTCACGGGACTTCTTTTCCGTGGCGGTGGCAGGAACATCGGCGATTGGGCCGATGGTGCGTGTGTACGCTTCCAGCCAGAACCGCTTGACCGATTCCCGGCTGACGTCCTTGGCCGCCAGCTGGTCGATGAACTCCCGAGTTGTGTCCAGAGTCCGACCATACAGCCCGAGGACCATCTTGGCCTCTTCGATCCGCTTGCGTGGGTCACCCACATGGCTGATCTGGAAAGCGGTCGGTTTGATCCGGGAACTCAGTTCCCGCTCATTGTCAGGGATGACCATGTGGAGAGTGTTGGAGCAGACGACTCGAACCGTGGTGGGGGTCGCACGGATCGCTGTGCCTCCATCGTGCCCGTTGCTGACGCAGATGTAGGGCACCACCTCATCTGACGATCGGACGGAAAAACTTTCGCCCTTGAGCAGGAACCACACCTTGCGGCCCTCCCGGATCGAGCCGGCCGATTCCACTCGAACCGTATCGTTCTGTTCTGCGAGGTCCTGGCAGAACTGGGCCAACTCCACGTTCTGGACCACCTTGTAATGCTGGCCCACGATTCCCAGTTTGATCGCTCCCGGCATCCGGACGTTCAGCTGGTCATCGACCATGAGGCGGGTTTCACCGTTGGTGGCGCTCATTGGCCACTGTTCGACATTCCAGTCGAGTCCGGCGATTTTCAGAGCCTCCATCGGAGTCGGAGCATCCTGCACCACGACGCCGAGGCCGTGCCATGCTGGAGTGCGGTGCAAAACAACGTTGTCGTGCTGAGTGATTTCGTGAGCCATGATCAAGAACTCCCAGGTTCGGTTTGATGACTTCCTGCGAATTGCAGTCAGTTCAGGTATTTCGGAAACGACTTGTCACACTTCCCGGACTATGGATTCCAAAAGAAATCCCGAGTCCACTTCCTTCCCATGAATCACATCTTGTCGATGTTCTTCATGAGCCACTCACGCTCCTCACGCAACGCTTCGATCATCGAAGGATTCTGGATTGATGCTGACATCGAGGAATGAATCCGGTCGAGGTTCCGCGACAACAGGCGGAGGTTTTCGATTTCCGTCCGATTGCGGATCATGGTGCTCTGTGACGGAGCGGCGGCTTCCTTAGCGGCCTTGCGTGCTTTGGCTTCGGCAAGAGAAATTGGTTTGGTCATCGCTTTGATCCTTGAAGAGAGTGTGTGTTTTGTGTGTCCCCACACTCTCTCTCTGGAATTCAACGGGGTTTCCGGGCAACAAAGACCCTGGCCGGAGAAGTTTTTTGCGAAGTTTTTTTTACAGCGGCGTGGGCTTCGATTTGATGCTGAGTGGCCAGGTTTCCCGAACGGATTCAGGCAGAATCCAGATCCATCGGATCGGAGCCACGTTGACCACGTCATCTTTTGCCGGGTACATTTCCACGGCCAGACGCCCCGGCCAGAGAAACTCTTTGATGTCCTGAATGGTGTCCCACGATTGAATCGACGTGCCGGAGTCCGAGTTGCCAGAAACAGCGTGATACTTGATTGCCACGCGCAGGGCACCTTCCCAGGGAGTGCCGATCACTTCCAGTTCATCCCACACCTGGATGACCCAGCGGCGACTATAGTCGAGCAGAACCCGGCAGGGAGCCTGGGACGGAAATGGCCAGAGGTAAGCCTTTTCCCGGAGAGCGCGGACCGCCGCGTCAGACAGTTCCTCTCCCGGATTGGCCCCCATTACCTTTTTTTCCGTGAACGGTTTCGCTGGTCTGGTTTCGATGTTCTTCAGCTTACGACTACTCATTGGTGTTGATCCCTGTTCGCGATGTGATTCGAAAACTGTGGCTTGTAGTTTTGAGACACCGAGCCACATCGGTGCTTTTCTTTCGCCCTTCGAGGATTCCCTTGTGCGAACTACATCTCGCAGGTCAAGCCTTACTGTGATGACCGGCACGAGTCATCACCGTCCGCCAGCAGCTTGCGGCACTTGGGGCTATGCGGTTGACCGCCGCATTTGGTTTCAGATGACAGGTGGTCTTTTTTGGTCTTTCACATTCCGGGCGACAAGCCAACGAATGACCGATCGTTCGGTGTCAGTGAACTCAACCTCAGAGCCGCGATCGATCATGGCGGCAACGAACTCAATTTGTTCAGGATTGAGCCCTGTTGCGTGTTCATCGATCGCGGCCAGTGCCTGGCGGTACCACTCCCTACGCATTGTGCATCCATTCTATAACAAGTACGGTTTAGACGTTGAAGAACCCCGCTTCCAGTTCAGTGGGCGTATCGCCATGAGACGACTCGGCTACCACCACAGCTAACTGTCGTTCGGTGGCAAATTTCTGAACTATTTTCTGGTTCGCCTCGTCGAGTGATTCCCAGATATGCTGTGGCAGGCCCACAACGGCGTTCAGTCCCGGCGTTGTCTTGCGGACACAGGTCGCGACCTGAATAGCTCGGACTGCCTGTTCTCCTGGACTCAGTTCGGAGAATTCAATGACTCCTCGCTTATGCTGGCAGCACAGTCTCATTTCATCGTTGACTGACCAGCCTTCGAGGACTGTCATCGCGTCCCGGAGCAGTGCAGGGAGTTTGGCGGCAGTGACCCGCACAGTTTCTGCCATTCGCTGTTCAGTCTTGATCCTCGATTCGATAATGGCCCGGCGTTTTCCGTTTTGCAGTTCAGCGTCAGCTTTCTGGTTGTGCGCGACTGCCCGATCGTAGAGTTCGGTGGATTGGTTGAACTCGGCGGCCAGCTCAGCGATCCGCTCCGGAGTGACACCTGTGGCGATGGTCGCCTGCAGGTCAATGAGAGCCTTCTGAGTTTTTCTGGCGGTATCCAGAGCATCAAGGCAACGAGTGTGCTCCTGGCGGACCAGCATGAGTTGCGTGTTCTTCATCGCCAGTTCGGTTTCGAGGGCGTAATACTCGGCCTCGATCCGCGCCACGGCCATTTCTCTTGCCTCCAGATCTCCCGGATCAATCATCCCGGCGATGGCTTCTGACGCCTTCTGTGCTTCGACAGCAGCTGATTCGGCTTTGTCCACGGCCGTCTTTCTGGCGGTCATGTCGCTGACGAATGGTTTCACGTCCATTTTGACGCAGTCTTCGGGGGCGATTGCCGGCGGAATGGCAGACAGTTCCCCTTCGGCCCGAGCGACGTTCGTTTCGATGGTCCGTGCCTTTTTCTGCAGCCATCGCTTCAGCGTGGCGACCAGCTCAACGGCCTTCATCCGGGTCGGGGTGAACTCTTCACAGAAGTCAGCAAAGAGTTCATCGCCCACGAGTGCCTTCACGGAGTCCTCGTCAACTTTGACCCCCGCCATGTTCAGAATCGCTTCGATGCGTCTGGCGTCGGCCGCCGCCGGATCCTTGACGCCGGGATCGATGAACTTCTGCAGGTCACCACCGTCTTCCATGACAACGAAAGTTTCCGCCTCGCCCTTTCTGGACAGTCGTTTGCCGATGCGGAGAGTCACACCCGGCATTTCCACACTGCCAGAACTGTGCCCGTCCCGCGGGGTGAGATCAGATCCAACATCAGAACCGCAGGCTGCCAGCACAGCGTTGATCGCTGTGGATTTCCCGGCACCATTTGCTCCGGTGACGCGTGTCAGGCGTCCCGGCGCAAGCGGCACTTCGAGTTCGTCGATCGGACCAACGTTTGAGATTTTTGCTACCAGTGTCTGAGTCATGCCCGCCTCCCGTGATGTTGAAGAATCGCAACTACATTAGTTGGATTTCCACGGTAAACGACTTCAGAGCCCGATCAGATCAATCTTTCAGCCAAAAACGAACTTATTCAACTGGCGTGGGAACGACAACGGTTTCCGCCCGGGCGTCTTCATCAACTCGAGGTAAACGAGTGACTTGATCCACGTAGAGACGTTGTTCCCGTATGTGTCCCTGAGACGGTCAAACCAATCCTGAGGTACGACAAGCTGCTTGATGCAATCGTTGGTGCCTTCAATAGCAGTGGCTGAGGCGGCCGGCATCTTCTTGTGACTCTCCCGCCATTCTGGTGGCGGTGTCAGCGGATCGTTTTTGCCAGTCGTGATCTTCACATAGATCAGATCTCGTATGATTGCGCTGATCTTCCTCTGGCCCCAGAGTTTCAACATGCGGTCGTACCAGTCGACCGGAAATCTGATGGCTATGCTCTTGACTGGAATCTGAGTTCTTCGCTCATCACTAAAGAACTGAATGACCAGTTCCAATGCCACGTCGCTGACCTCGCGCCGTGTCACCGTCTCAATCCGGCAGGCGACGTCCTCCGGTATCGAGAGAGTTACTGTCCTGTTTTTTTTCATGTTACACCTCCCCGTGCCTATGCAGACTAAGGCCAAACGCAGGGGTGCGGTATCGACTGCCACAAATTCAGACATATTTTTCTAAATTGGTTTACCCTCCGTCACAAACCTCCTCAGAAACGTACCAGATTAACTACACCTCGACATCGCGGATGAAGCGGGTTTCGATTCCTCCGAACGTGTGTCTGGCAGGCGACGGTGAAAGCCAGACGTGCTGCATCTGGCCGAAATAGGATTGGTTTGGAATAGCCTTGCGGGTTTCGGTTTGAGGAATTTCGATCAGCCAGTACGGATCTGAGCCTATGTTCTCAAAAAACGTGACCGTCATCCTGATTTCATTATTGTTTCCGAGCCGAGCGAGTGCTCCGGTGATCGTCGCGTCCCTGAACAGCAACGTCCCTTTGCCGTACACACGATTTCCACCCGAATCCAGAGACAGCACCCGGATCGCTTTCGACAGCAGAGAGATGTAATCGTCCCCCTGAATCAGCTGGGCGGGAAAGCCCACGATGTCTTCCTGCGACGTTTGAATTGAGGCGATGATGTTCATGAAGAATACCTGCATCCTGGTGAGAGCGGAGCCCGAAAATTCTGAGACAGGCGTGACGATGAGTGCCACCGAGTCGCCGGCCGCCACGATGAAGACAGCGGCAGCTTCGATTGTGAGCGTTTTTGTCGAGGCCACATACCCCGAGACGGTGACCTTGGCCTTCTGATTTGACGTAACTGCGTCAGTGATGATCGCCGTGCAATTCAGGTAGGCGTTATTGTCCGGCGATCCTGTCGTCAGCACGAACACGGTCTGACTGGTAACAGACGCGATCGTGGTTTGCAGCATCATTTGCGGTTCGGATGCGGCAGATCCCCACGCGATGTCTCCATGGTGCCGGAGTTCCTGCAGCGAATCGGTCGTGTTGTTGAATGCCCCTGCTCCGGATCCGCCACTGGCGTTAATTTCCGCCAGTTCAGCCGCATTGTCCGTCTGGATCGCTGCATCCTTCCTCGTGATAAGCTGGAACAGCTTTCTGAGAAACGTGCGGAGGTTCGTCAGGGCGGTCGAAGTCGCGTAATCCGCCGCAGGCAGTGTTCTGGCACTAAGAGTCGCCGCTGCGGTGACTCCGGACTCGGCCATGACTTCCGCAAGTGTGTCTGAGCCAATTCCCAGGATTCCCGAGGCCGGGCACAACCCCGAGGAATCGAGGATGGTCGCCGACAGTGTTTCAGTCCATGTCTCTGCCACGGTCGCTGTGAACCAGCCGGAGGTGCCTGATTCAGACAGCGTGTCTCCTCCGGCATTCAGCAGGGAAAAGTCGGAACACTTCCTTAGCCACAGAGTGAACCCTGTGACTTGGGAAAGCTGCGGCAGGTAGCATTTGACTATCGTGGTCATGCTGCTTCAATCTTTGCCTCGGCAAGAAGTTCGAGACACTGAGCTTTGATCAGCAGTGTGAGCCGTGGCAGCAATTCCACGAATTGCT
The DNA here is from genome assembly GCA_903823635.1 of uncultured Planctomycetaceae bacterium. Classification (GTDB taxonomy): domain Bacteria; phylum Planctomycetota; class Planctomycetia; order Planctomycetales; family Planctomycetaceae; genus SXXK01. The sequence continues at coordinate 1,157 of CAIJTV010001172.1, read as the reverse complement.
TGAGCGCAGAGATATCCTCCAGGTCGAGCTCCAGTTCCTTGCCTTTCGCCATTGCTGTCGCCCAGCCATACAGCTTGATGACTTGTTTTTCAGCCGACGCTGTCGCAATGTGATCAGCGAGGATCCTCCCCAGCTGCACCTTATTGCCTGCCTCGTCAACGATTTCTTCCCCAGTGATCGACCGAGACGGAACATCAAACTGGATCTTGTATGTTTTGGACATCATCAACTCCTGAGTGTGATAAGGCTGATTCATTTTCTGCATCGCGGAGCGCCTTAATCTCCGTAGCTGCCGTGATGATTCCAGTCATCACCTGATTGATAGCCGCCGCAAGTACAGGAGATTTCGCCGCATCCGCCATCAGGTCATTCGACTCCAATCGCAACGTTGCATCCTGCCCTGTGACGGGATTAATAAAGTACACGGTGCCCGCTTCATCCATAGGATTCCCCTCGGTGACAGCGGTCCACTTCCCATGTTTCGGTACGTTCAGGACCACAGATCCGATCCACATTACCTTGGCTTGGGCCGGCGGAATGATTCTTTGCGGTACGTTCAGTATCTCACTGTCGTTCAAGTTCAATGGCATCTTTGATTCTTCCGAAAAAACCTCGCCTCGTGCCTTCTATGCCTGTGACTACCATGTCGCGATCGTCACACGCTTCCATGTGTTCGTCGCTGTGCAGATGTAGAGATAACTTGCATCATTGCACCACTCTCCTGCGTTCCCCGCCGCTGTGGCCGATGCTGGCGTGCGTTGCGTGCGCACGCGAAGGCAGTTGCCAGCAATGTCCAATGGGCTTGTTAAGTTATTAGCCGTATGCCCTGTGCCAACGCCCCAATAACCTTCTTTAGACAATCGTGCCCCGATTGCTACGGTTCCCGCATTATTGGTGGAGAATTGAAGCTCAGTCGCACCAGTATCCAAAACGTAAGCACATTCGATATCTGCAACAACACGAGCACCCGGTGCAGTAGCGTCTGAACCATAGAATTCAACAGCCCCGACAAGTTGCCCAACACTCGCTGTTGTGTCAGTGCTGGAAATACGGATCGTTGCAGAGTCAGCCGCCGAGAGTTCCAATAACTTCTGTGGGGTTGTGAAATTAGTCCCTATCCCTACATTTCCGTTGTCAGCAATAATTACGCGAGTGGT
>CAIJTV010001171.1:0-2087 GCA_903823635.1 uncultured Planctomycetaceae bacterium | reverse complement strand
TTTTTTGCCCATAACGCTTTCGTTCGATGATCGATTTTAGCCCGGCAGCGGGGCGTTGTTTTTTTGCCCGTTGCAAGAGAAACTTCGTCTTCGCTGCTGCAGCAAACATGTGGCCCGAAACGAAAACAGGCACGCTCGATGGCGTGCCCGTCAGTGATTCTGATTTGCGAACCAGCTCAGGAAGCTTTTCGCAGGTGGCCGACGATGCGTTCGAAGTCGTCGTTGCTGCCGAAGTGGATTACGATCTGGCCGGAATCGTTTTTCTTCTGCTTGATGTCAATCTTTGCTCCCAGCATGTCTCGCAGAGACTGCTGAAGTGATAGCACATGATTTGACATGGCAGGCTTTTCAGGAGTTGATGCTGCGGCATCGGCGTCTGTTGGCAGAGCCATCGTGCCAGCCTTCAGCATTTCGCGAACGATCTCTTCTGTCCGGCGAACTGACAATTGTTCCAGTTCGATCTGCTTAGCCAATTCAAACTGCTGAGCTTCAGACAGCGGCAGAATAGCTTTGGCGTGGCCACCGGTGATTCGGTCTTCTCGCAGCAGCTTCTGAACGCTCTCCGGCAGTTCCAGCATGCGCATCATGTTGCTGACGTTGGCACGGCTCATGCTGAGCTGTCGAGCCAGTTCTTCAATCGTGCCGCCGAAGCGATCCAGATAGTCTTTGAAGGCTCGCGCCTTTTCCAGCACGTTAAGATCTTCGCGTTTGAGATTCTCTTCAAGCGCGGCTTCGCTGGCCTGTCGATCACCGAACTCGATGACTCGGCAAGGAACGGTTTCCATCCCAACCTGCTGAGCAGCACGCCAGCGTCGTTCACCGGCAATCAACTGGTAGCCAGCTTCGCCGTCCTGACGAGCACGGACAAGCAGAGGCTGCAGCAAACCATGTTTCCGGATGCTGTCCGCCAGTTCGTCAATCGCCGCCTGATCGAAGTCGCGGCGAGGCTGGAACGGATTACGATCGATGAGTTCAAGGGAAATCTCATCGGAGGCAGGAGCGGGCGGTGCCGAGGCGGCATGCATTGGGATTGTGGCTGGCCGAGGGTTTTCGGAATCGTCCATCCCGCCACCGAGCAAAGCACTGAGTCCTCGACCCAGCCGTCGCTTCATTCCACCATTGGCCTGATCTATTGTCTGAGCGTCCATGTTTTCGCCTCGAACTTATCTCTGCTATGTGCTGTGTGCAAAACACCGGGACTCTGGTACTCGCCGGGCGACCGTCGGCAGTCAATTGCGTTGCGCATGACCGGCGTCAAATCTCCCGTCTGTTATGTCATCGGCATAATCGTTAAGGTCAATGCAGTCCGGATCTTCGAATTCTGCGAAGCGGCAGAATCTGCGGGAAGAGCCCCGTGGGTAAGAAAATCGGGCCTGAACAGACACCCCCTGAAGCTACACGGCGCAAGCTATCCGGTGAGATCATGGATTCAAAAGAGTTTACTGGACGGCCTGTGCCGTTACGTTACTTCGCCCGCTTGCCTCACAGAATCGCCGGACTGATAGTCTGATCGCCACTGATGGCTTTTAAGCTGTCCATACGGCCGTTGAGTCGAGCATCCCATGTTGCGAGATAATGCTTGTAGGCAACATGGTCTTCGGCCTGCTCTTCCAGCATCTCACGCGTCATCTGCGTCAATGTGGCTTCTTCCTGCAGAGTCAGGCGTCCGATCAGAACTCGACTGCGCAGAAAGACGAAGTATGTGTCGAGCACATCGCAGCGGCAGTAATCGTTAATCTGTTCGACTTGCCCGTTCCAGTACATATCCTGAACCTGGGAGCCATCAACGCCGGATTTCCCAGGCTTGTTAATCAGGCTGGCCAACAGATTCAGTCCACCACTCACACGAAACGCGCCGAAGTTGGACAGCAGATCCTGCAGATCCAGATGAGCCTCATGGTTGTAGCGGTTTCGGGATTGTTCAAAGGACTTTGAATCCACATTGAACCATGCCGGCACACTGATGCCAAACCGGTAGGCGGCCAGTTCCATAATCGGCATGTCGTATCCGCGACCGTTGAACGTCACCAGAGTCGGACGGTCATAATGTTGCCAGCCCTGCCAAAAGCGGCGGACAATTTCCTGCG
>CAIJTV010001170.1:0-2133 GCA_903823635.1 uncultured Planctomycetaceae bacterium | reverse complement strand
CCAGTGTTGCTGATGAGTATCCAACATGGGCCGTAACGAACTGGACTCCAAAGGCCGATGCTGCTGACCAGCAGGTCGCCGAAGGCGGAGAGCCTGCGAAAGACAGTGGTCGAGCTGTCCCAACGAATCCGACTGCCGCGAATCGAGTTCCGACGCCTGCAGCCAACAAGACTCCAGCGAACGGTGCTAAGCCAACCAGAACGTCAGACTCGTCCCGAGCCCTCGACGGCAAATCTGTCAACTGATTTTCTGATCACGAGCGACCGCTCGTCATTGGCGAACATCCTCAAGGCTCGATCGTTCAGCAGACGATCGAGCCTTGTTGCGTTTTTGCAACAGGCATTCTTTGGGATAAGTTTATCCGAAGAACAGGGTTGGATTGTTCTTGAAATTCTGCCCGGATTACGCTGGCAAATTCAGGCAACAGAAACGTAGACTCCAAAGTCGATGTTCTCGAAGGTTGGAATCCTTATGACCTCACCCGCTCAAACCTGCTCGAACGACCAGCCGCTGCAAAGCGTGCGTGGGTTCGCGCACCGCGGTTTGTTGCTGGTGATCACTCTGGGGGTTGTGCTTTCCTGGACACAGTCGGCCTCGGCGTCCTGCGGAGATTATTTGTTCCGTAACGGCAAGCCCGTCGCTGGTCATGCAATGCCAGAACATCAAATTGTTCAGGACGCATCCTTTGATTTTGGCGAGTTGGCGTCCCCGGAAGTGCCAGTACAGGCTCCGGTTCGTCGCTGTAGTGGTCCGAATTGTTCCAGCAGCCCGGTGCCGTTGGCTCCAGTGCCTGCTATGCCAGTGAATCTGTTAAGAAGTCTCGACCCGGCCGCATTGCTGGAGTTGGCTTCTGTTACATCTGAGACTCGACGAGCGATGGAATTGCCCGAGTCTGAACGAGGTGCTCGCTACTTGCCCTCGTCGATTTTCCGACCTCCAGCGGCCTGATTTCCGCTCAGGATGCATCATCCTGCCGTCGCGCGCATTCAATTTGGCGAGCGGCAGGGCGTAAACCCCCCGAGTGCGATTCTTTGCGTTCATAACCCATCGCAATCGAATCGCAGTTCTCACCACAGAAGTCACAGAGACCACTGAGGTGTAACGCAGAGTGGCAACCGCACCAGCATCCAGTCCCTGGCGCGCAGTGTGATGTTCCGGTCTGTATTTGCCTGAGAGCAAACATCCGAACCGGCCAATTGATGCGTGCTGCTCGCCTTCCCGACCTTCGTCCTGATGACCAGTAGTCATTTCATGGACGAACTCCGAGTGATTCGATCTCCAGTCGACCCGAGCTATTCAGAATAATTTTCCGTCGCGATTGCGGCGGCTCTTTCTTTGCAAATCCCTGTTTCTACCAAGGACGTTTCCATGCATCGCTCTCCACGCAAATCGCGAGGTTTCACGCTCATTGAGCTGCTCGTCGTGATCGCCATCATTGCCATCTTGATTGCCCTTCTGTTGCCAGCAGTTCAGCAGGCTCGTGAAGCCGCTCGTCGAACTCAGTGCAAGAACAATCTCAAGCAACTGGGTCTCGCGATTCACAACTACCATGACGTTTACAACTGCATGCCAATTGCCGACGTGAACGGTACTTCGAATCCGGTCTCCGCTCACGCTCGTCTTCTGCCCTACATTGAGCAGTCTCAGTTATTCGCGTTGATCGACTTCAATGTGCCCTACGATCATGTGAATAACACGGTACCACGCAACACCGAGGTCCTCGGATTTCGCTGCCCTTCCGATCCAACGCCTCTGCCGGCGTCTGTTGGCGGACGCAACAACTACTACTGGAACGCCGGAAATGTTGTGGTGATGTATGCCAGCGGTGCCGCTGGACAGCCCGAACCGAACGGCGTCATTTACCACAACAAGAGATATCGATTTAACGATATCACCGACGGTCTCAGCAATTCCTCCTGCATGGCGGAGAAGCTGACCGGTGACGGCAACAACGGAATTTCATCTCCGAAGACCGACACGTTTCGTCCGGGGACGTATCCAAATACAGCGGCCGAAGCCATGACTCAGTGCAACGCAGCCAACGTGACCGACCTGACTCAGCAGGGCTATTCAAATGTCGGTGGCCCATGGTTGCAGCAGTATCATTCGACGAACCAGTACAATCACATTCTG
>CAIJTV010001169.1:0-3027 GCA_903823635.1 uncultured Planctomycetaceae bacterium | reverse complement strand
CCTGAGCCGGTGGAATGATCTCCTCTTCTGGCCCGGTCGGGACATTGGAGAGCCACTGCTGCGAGGGCCAACTGAATGGACGGAATCGATCGGCTGCTCCGGTCTGATCGCGATAGAGAATGGCTCGTCCCGGCGACAATGAGGCTGCGGCTGGCGTATCAATCAGGCTGGAAGAATCCGTCTGATTGAGTCGGAAGGCGATGCGGGAATCAAACTCACGCAACAGCGAATTGGACAGCCATCGCATTGCATTGCTGAACGTGTCAGACCACACAATCACATGGATACCGACCAGCGGACCCTTGCGAATCAGATCGCCCAGTTGTGAAGCTGGCGTAGCAGATTTGGTCGCTCCAAAACCACCCATCCCGAAATCATCTTCATCGCGACGCAGGGATCGGAATTGTCCGATGTTGCGAACCGCAAGGATGATAGTCGGCGAGTTTGATCCGTCTCCTGCGGCTTCGCGGGTCGCAAGTTCTGCTGACAATTCAGCAACAGTCGCATCGGCCTCGGCGGCTTTACGCAGAGAGAAGCGAGGTGCGATTCCCTTCGTGAATGATGTCGCGAATTTCCCTTGCGAAGTCTGGTCTTGTCCATCGTGTAAAAGCACAAGTCGAGAAGCAGCCGACACGCCATTCCCCGCAGGACCCGCGCAGATACTGAGGATCGTAGATGCGAGGATAGAGTCCGCCAGATCGCCTTCCTGTCCAACGATCAGTACGTTTTGTCCGCCTGACCGCTGGAAACGAATGCACATCGGTTCCGAGATCGCAACGGGGTCTCCGATCCATGCAGGAACGCCGTCCGCGCCAATGCGATTGGATACGGACCGATTGGCGATCCATGCATTCAGCGGTTCGCATTCTTCAATTGTCGGAGCAACATTGCCCTCAAACACAATCATGCGGCCCGGAGCCTTGTCAGCATAATCCGGGCGCTGAGTCATCTCGTGAATCATAGATTCACGCTTTTCTTCATCCAGCCACGCGATCTGAAACGGATGATTACCTTCGACCATCCCGTTCGCGTCGTTGTAAATGGCTTCGCCTGGTCGAGTCAGTTGGCGAGCGGCACCGTTTTCTTCGCTGAGAATCAGATGTGCGTCGCTTTCGCTGCACTGCAGTGCGATTCGAACAGCAACCTGTCCCAGCGTACTGCGAGCCAGAGAATAGGCACCGCCGAGAGTTTGCGAACCCAGCAGAACGTGAATGCCAAACGCACGACCCTGACGGATGAGGCGGTCCATCAATAAGGCGGCCTTGGAAGAGACGCGGTCTTCAGAAGTAAAGAACTCCTGAAACTCGTCAATCAACAGAAGCAGGCGAGGCATTTTCTCGTCAGGAAACTGTTTGCGGAACGAAGGAACATCCTGCACGCCTCGCACGCGGAACAATTCACCGCGTTCCTGCAAAACTTCGTCCAGCCGTTCCAGAACGCTAAGTCCGAACTCGCGATCGCTTTCAATCGCCACGACTCGAGCATGCGGCAACTTGTTGGCGGCGTAGGTTCGAAACTCCACACCCTTCTTGAAGTCGATCAGATAAAACTGAACTTCATCAGGGCTATAATGCAGGGAGAGATTCGTAATCAGAATGTGCAACAGCGTTGACTTGCCGGAACCGGTTTTGCCAGCGACCAGAACGTGCTGGCTGGTTCCTCGACCAAGACGCATAAATTGAAGCCGCGCCGCGCCAGCGCGGCCAATCGGGAAGTCGATTCCGTCTGCAGAACGGGATGTCCAGATCGCATCTGACTTGGGAGCGATTCGACTGAAGGAGACTTCGACTCTCCGAGCGTTGCGGGACTGCTCGCCAACGGCCCGTACCAGGCTGACGTATTCGGCAGACTCCGGAGGTGCCAGAGCAGAGAATTCAAGAAAGTTGTCAGTCGATTCTGCGGCTGCCGGGGTAACTGGTTTGGCGTCCAGAATATCCTGGCCGGGCAGATTTTTTAACTTCTCTGGTGGACGGCTTGCCGGTGACATGCCTGGCTGGACCAGACCTTTGGCCACGTGGAACTGAGTGCAGCAGTTTCTGAGATTACTCACATCGAAGGAGCGTGGCGTTGTTTGATCAGGCGACCACGTGACGATCGCATGAACACCGCACCGAGGACCGCTCGTCAGAATACTGGTCAGTGCGCGAGCAGCTTCTTCCGTAAAGCTGTGCGGAAATCCGGCGACAACAACGAAGTGATACGGTTCAGCAACTTCGCCGGCAGCCGCGTTGTATTGTTCGATCGTTTCGAATTCACTGCGAAGATACGTCTGGAAGACGCTCTCCATATGTTCGGTGATTTTCTGCAGTCGATCACGGATCTGAGTCGCGTCTGTCCAGATTCGATTGCTGATCAACAGCTCATCGAAGTCCGCCAGATGCATCAAAGCGGAAAAGCTTTGGCCAAGCCCCACAGGATCAATCAGTGTGAACTGAACTCGGCCGGGAGCGATATGAGTCAGGAGTCGCAACAGGATGGCACGGACGAATTCAAGAGCAGGTTCGCGACCGGCCGCGTCGTGTTCGACAAGGATGGATGTGTCGCGAGGAAAATTCAACAGACCGGGAAGTTCGAAAACAGTATCGGCATCAATGCTGCCTTCGGCATCTTCCGGCGGTGCGGGCAGCATCACTTCAAGATCACCGACCGGCAATGTCATTGGGAAGGCCGTCGGGGATGTCCAGCCGTTCGACTTCAAAGACTCCCATGAGTAAATATCTTTTGCTCGTTCATTGCTGATGCGAGAAAGTTCTGATGCGACCATGACTCCGGCACGCCATCGAGCCAGTGCGTTAGCCTCATCGGTTGTCAGTTGAGCGCGGCGTGCCGCGAATTCCTTTTCAATCGCTTCGCGTCCCTGAGCCAGTTCAGCGTCGTGCTGGCTGTGAATCCGAGCTAACTCCTGGGAACGCCAGTTTTCGACGGCGGTCTGGTGACGAGAAGTCTCTGACTCTCCATTGAGCATCTGCTCATCAAACAGGCGAGACTGTCGAGCTACCTGTTCTGTATAGCCCTGGATTAACTCGT
>CAIJTV010001168.1:0-2134 GCA_903823635.1 uncultured Planctomycetaceae bacterium | reverse complement strand
TCGTGGAAGCGGTCCATGCTATTGCTCAGTTAGCGTAGGCGTTATTCATTCTCAAGCCGAAGTTCCGAACTGACGCGACCAGAATGTCACTTACATCACTCTATCAGGAATGAAGAATTCCTCTTTAATCACTCATCAGCAGCACCGCCGTCCCCCGAGGACTATTCTTCAAACGCCTGCAATCGTTCAATAAACTCATCTGTCAAACCCGCCTGCCGACGAGCTTCGCCTTGAAATAACTCGCCGCGAGCTTTCGAAGGGCGGATAGGCCAGTGCAAGGCTGAGATCCAGGCGTCCCAGTCGGAATCTTCCGGGTTCTTGAAGTTCCGCAGCCACTGCAGACCAAACTCAACGTGGTGAATTTCGTCCTTGTGGATGGCTCGCATAATCGCCGCGCTGCGACGATCTCCGGCCGCCATAAAGTACTGTTCGAACTCAACGGTGTGATCCAGATTCGCACCTTCAAAAACAAGAGGGAGACCCGCGACGTATTCCAGAGTCGTCTGATACTCCTGAGCTTTGTTCCAGATCCAGCCATTCACCGGCAGATCCCCAAAGTTCAGCCCCAGTTCCCGGCATCGCTGAGCATGCATGCGAGTATGCCGCTGCTCGTCCAACATGATTTTCGCCATGCCCATGCGGAAGTTTGACGGCGCGTCAGGGAACGCCAGCAACACCATCGCCATGACTTCCAATGCCTGCAGCTCATGATTCGCCATCACATGATGCGCGATGGCACGCTTTTTTGGGTCTTTGAGGGACTCAGACTTCGGCATCGCCGGAGCAGTGCGACGAGCAGCAAACTGAAGGTTCGTCGGCCGCGTGGGCGTCTGGACGCGCAATGCGTCTCCTGGCTGCTCATCCGTCAAAGGTTCATCAATGCGACGAACCTTTGTATCCAGAAGATCAGAGCACAAAATACGTTCAGCAAATATGCGGAGTTCCATCTCTGCGTTTTACTCAATGTTGTCGCTCGCGCCCACAGAGCGGACCGCAGTCAAATCATCCGGAGTCAATCGACCATCGTGCAGAGCCGAAGCAATCAGCAGGCCATCAAGTCCTGCGGCCTGGGCAGTCACAAGACATGTGCGTGAATGCACACCTCCGCCGGAGATGATTTGCAGTTCAGGCCATTGATGTTTCGCGTGCTGACACAGCGATAGCGTTGGGATCCCGTTTCCAGTCCCCACAGCAGCCAGATCGAGGACAATCAAACGCCTGATCCCGATGCTCACGACATAGGCCATGAGATCCTGCGGACTCTCTGCGGACCATTGTGCATCTGCCGTCCGAAGCTGCCCGTGCTTGAGATCAACGCTGAAGACCAGCGATTGCGAGCCAAAAACATCAACAAATTCCTGAAGCGTTTCGAGCCTCGGCAATGACTCCGATGCAAGAACAATCTGACTTGCGCCCGACTCCCGGAGTTCCTCTGCATCTTCAACGGTCAGGACCCCGGCATCGACAATCAGTCGGACTCCCGTCCGAGCCATCTCGGCCAGAGTACAGCGATTCCGACTGCCACGTTCGATAGCGTCCAGATCGGCAACGTAACAAACATTGCAGTGAAACTCCTGCCGAAGCGCATGGAGCACTTCGGCAGGTTCAATGCTGTCTGTCAGGCGACTTGAAACGGGCTGATACCGTCCGCGTTCCCCGGCCACCGCTCGAACCGCCACGCCGTTCCGGATATCGATGACGGGGATGATCTGCATCAACCGTTCTTTGAATAGTCACGATACTGATACGCAAGAGCGAACAGGGCAAACAGAACTGATGCCAAAGCCATCAGGGCGGTGAAGACCCAGAAGAAATTCTGCAATGACAGACTTTCGAACGTACTCAGGAACGCGACCAGGATGTTGCCCAGAGAAACTGACAACAGCCAAAATCCCATCACTGTCGATTTCATCGATTTTGGTGCCTGAGTGTAGGCAAATTCGAGACCGGTGATCGACACCATCACTTCGGCCTGCGTCATGATCAAATACTGCACGACCTGCCAGAGTACCGGAATCTTTCCATCACCAGACTTGTCGATCAGCAACTGTAGAATTGCAGCCGAGGCAAAGGCCAGACTGGCGGTTCCCATCCCGATGGTCATTTTCCGCAGTGGAGTCAGCTTGAATCCCAG
>CAIJTV010001167.1:0-3945 GCA_903823635.1 uncultured Planctomycetaceae bacterium | reverse complement strand
TGACTGCCGTAACCGTCGCCCAGATAATAGCCTCCGTCCGGCCGGAAACTGATATTCGTGGGACGAAACCCGGTCTTCGGATCCGCCAGCACTCCGTCGCTTTCCGTGTTGATGGTGGCTCGATCCTTCTTCCATACCACTTCACCGCTCATGGTCATCTTCGTAAACGCCATGGTAGTATCAGACGGAGCAAGATACAGGAACTCTTCCGAGCCATCCTTGCGAATCGAAATCCCATGTCCCTTGGCGGCCGGCCCGGCGTTGTGAACTTCTCCCATCGCCTTCACGAACTTGCCTTCGCCGTCGAACACAAAAATCGAGCCCGGGTTCCCAGCGTGAGTGATGTAGATCAGACCTTGTGAATCGATTGCGACTCCATGAGATGCATTGCCGTATTCATGCCCGGCAGGAAGCCCCGCGCGGTCCCAGTTGTGCTGGCACTCGTAAGTAAACTCACCGGAACCAACAATTGGATTGTCAGAGAACGACATCGTCGAGGCTCGAACAAAAAAAGGCATGATGGTGGCTGAAGTTGCTGCTGCAGACTGAAGAAATCGTCGACGCGTGGGACGAGGCATTGGATGACTTTCTGCTGGAAACGGACTCTGAGATGCAAAGGTCTCCTGTCAGGCAGTCCCTCTTTCGCCAGTGATGACTTGAGGGCAGTGTCTCGTAGATCAGGCCGAGCACCTGCCGACGAATGGGAGTATGTCGCCACCGAACTCAGACGTCAAAGATGGGCGATAGGACCTTGATCGATTGATTTCGTCGATTTTCAACGTCCCGCTGCCGGGCTTCGATTGATCATCGAACGAAAGGGTTGTGGGCAAAAAAATGATGGGGCAGAAAAATGGACAGTATTTTTTGCCCCATCATTTTTTTCCGGAAAACTGCCTACTTCTGGAACGCGGCACGGACGTTGCGCTCGCCGGGATTTTTGGGCTTAGCATTGCGGCGGGCCGTTGTTGTTTTTCATTATCTCCAGTCGTTGGACACGCAGAAGCGACCCGACGCCCAGAATCCCTCGGCACCAGAATATTCCCGCTCGGGACAGAAAAACTTGACACCGTTGAAACCTGAGCTAATATTCCCGATCGGGACATTTCACACACATTGCCTGATGCTGCCTCAGAAAAATACCGATCGGGAAAACAATGGCCGTCGTCAACACTCCTCTGCAAATCGGACAACTCGTGCGGCAACGTCGCAAAGAGGCGGGGCTAACTCTTAAAGACGCAGCCGCCATGGCTGGTGTCGGCGTCCGTTTCCTGTCTGAACTGGAACGAGGCAAATCGACTTTGCAACTCGGACTTGCGATTCACATCCTGCAGCTTTTTGGCCTGGAACTACGCATCGAACAGCGAGGATCGAATGTCTGAGATCCTGTATGTCCATTACGAGAACCAGACAATTGGCGAACTGCAACTGAGTGAATCAGGGCAAATGCAGTTTCGTTATCGAACAAGCTGGCAGCAACATGAGTCTACCTTTCCGATCTCGATTTCATTACCGCTGAACGGCGAGTATGACCTGATCACAAGCCATCGATTCTTTGCCAATCTTCTGCCCGAAGCGAATGTCCGACAACAGATCTGCCAGTCACTGAAGATTTCCCTGGGCAACGATTTTGAATTGCTCAAAGCAATTGGTGGTGACTGTGCCGGAGCACTCGCCATCACGCGCAGTGAGCAACCAATACCAACAGATCAACGATATGAACTGGTCAGCGAGAAACAGTTGGCCGACTGGTCCGTTGGAACTCCCCATGCCTTCTCGGCGGTGACAGGCCAGAATGAAGTCCGATTATCACTCGCTGGTGCTCAGGACAAACTTCCAGTTCATATTCAGGATGGCCAGATCTTCGTCCCGATTGGAAATACACCGAGCACCTACCTGCTGAAGTTCGCCTCGCCGTTTTACAAACATCTCCCCGAGAATGAGACCTTTCTTTCAATGCTCGCTGCTGCAGTTGGGTTGCCAGTCGTCGACATTCAACTGCACCGTACGTCTCGCGCTAACATTGCCGTCATTCGACGCTACGACCGCCAGCCGAACGAAACAGGATTTCGACGCCTGCACCAGGAAGACTTTTGTCAGGCACTCGGCATCGGGGCTGAATCGAAGTATCAAAAAGAGGGTGGCCCAGGCCTGAGTCAATGTGCTGATGTCATCCGCAGATTCACGTCATTCCCGCTGCTCGAGCTGCAGAAGCTGATGAACTGGACTCTGTTTAACCTGCTGGCTGGCAATGCAGATGCTCACGGGAAAAACTTGTCTTTATTGTACGCCGATCGACGCAATCTGAGTCTCGCGCCGTTTTACGATCTCGTGTGTACTCGCAACTACAAAAACATCTCCCGACATTTGGCCATGACACTCGGAGACGTTTCTGATCCCGATCTGATCGGCCCCAAACAACTCGCCGCAATGGCCACGGACCTGGGCGTACGTCCGGCCGTGGTTGCGAAGGGACTCACCAGCCTCAGCGAACAATTGATCGACGCGCTTCCAGCCACGACCCAGAAGTTTCGAGACATCTACGGGGCATCACCAGTGCTGGAACGTATTCCGATGATAATTCGCAAGCAAATCCGCCGCGTGAAACAGTTACAGTGAATGATCCACTTAACCCCCAATTAAAAAGTCCCGAGGACGGTCGATCAGACATCCCCGGGACTCAGCGTAACTCAAACTTGAACCAGCAATCAGACCAGCTTCTGAATCGCCGCGAAATCACCTTTCAGCGACCGATAAAGCTGCTGATACTCTGGATACGCCGCGTTATAAGTCTTCACCGCAGGAGTCTTCTGAGCAGTCTTCGTGACAACTGAAATTGTTGCTTCACAAGCTTCAACCACGTTTTTATAAGCTCTGGTTCCGGCAGCCGCCAACAAGGCAACTCCATAAGCCGGACCTTCTGACGCATTGATCGTCACGACAGGCTGACCGTAGATGTCCGCCTGCATCTGGCGCCAGAACTGGCTTCGAGCACCACCGCCGGACAAGCGAATTTCCTTCACGGGAATCTTCATGGATTTAATAATCTCAAGAGTATCACGCATCGCAAACGTGGCTCCTTCCATGACCGACCGAGCCATATGAGCTTTGCCATGACGAAGACTCAAACCAACCCAGCAGGCGCGAGCGTTCGGATCAGCATGAGGAGTTCGTTCGCCCGTTAGATACGGCAGAAAGAACAGACCTTCACTGCCCGCCGGCGCACTGGCCGCCTGTTCGGTGATGAGTTCATAGGGATCAACTTTGCGCTTTTTCGCGGCTGCAATTTCTTCCTGACACAATTGATTGCGAAACCACTGCAGGCTTCCACCAGCGGACAGCACGCACCCCATCACGTGCCACTTCCCTCGAACGGCATGGCAGAACGTGTGAACGCGCCCCAGTGGATCCACCTGGACTTCTTCGCTGTGAGCGAACACCACACCGCTGGTTCCCATGGTGGCAGAAATCACGCCACTGCCCACAATCCCGTTACCAATCGCACTGGCAGCCTGGTCACCTCCGCCACCAACAACAGGAGTTCCGGGCCGCAGACCCATTTCTTTAGCGGCTGAATCGGACAAAACACCGGTGACATCTTCCGATTCATAAACTTTTGGAAACAGCTTCGCATCCAGATCCAGCTTCTGCAGAAGCTCCTTCGACCAGTTGCGGTTTACCACGTCCAGCAGCAAAGTTCCTGAAGCATCACTGACTTCAGTCGCGAAATCGCCGGTCATCCGAAAACGCACATAGTCCTTGGGCAGAAGGACCTGAACTGTTTTGTCGAAGTTCTTCTTTTCCTTATTCCGCAGCCACAGAATCTTGGGAGCGGTGAAGCCCGTCAACGCGGGATTCGCCACCATGTGAATCAGTTTTTCGCGTCCACCAGCCAGCTTTTCAATCTCCACACATTCCGCGGCCGTGCGTTGATCATTCCACAGAGAT
>CAIJTV010001166.1:0-4361 GCA_903823635.1 uncultured Planctomycetaceae bacterium | reverse complement strand
GTAAAAGCGACAACCGATATCCTGGATGTCGAAGATGAGAGTATCAATGCCTTCGAGGCTTTCCTTGGTCGGAGTTCGCGTTTCGCCATACAGACTGAAAACCTTAAGCCCGGTTGTCGCATCCTGCTGATCACCAATTTTCGGGATGTCCAGTTTTCCCTCCAGACCATGTTCCGGACTGAACAGAGTGACCAACTTCAGGTCCTTGTATTCGTGCAGCAGTCGCACGGTACTAACACCATCACGGCTCAATCCCGTCTGATTCGTGATCAACCCGACTTTGCGTCCCTTCAAGGACGCAAAGTTATCTCGCTTCAGAACATCAATTCCGTTGAGCACATCGGACGGCTTGCCTGCAGCAGAATTCGTCGAAGTGGAATGCACCGCTAACAGCGCCGCGCCTGCGATTGTCCCGATGCGACCAATCAGAGGATTCACAAGCCCCTTGCCGTCGGGATGAACTCGGTTGCTGAGAAACAGGACGAACAGATCAGTCGCCGGATCAATCCAGATTCCTGTGCCGGTAAAACCACCGTGACCAAACGCCTGCGACGACATCAAATCGCCGCGATTTGACGAGTAGCCGGTCCTCGCATCCCAGCCCAGAGCTCGACGCCCACGAGGAACCTCAACAGCCGTTGTCATCAGCTGAAAAGTTGCTGGATTCAGGATTTCCGTGTCACCAAGTCGGCCGCCATTGAGCATCATCACGGCGTATTTGGAAATGTCATCGGCGGTGGAAAACAATCCGGCATGCCCGGCGATTCCTCCGAGGGCATAGGCTCGAGGATCATGGACCTCTCCCTGCATCCAGCGATCTTCTCGCTGTTCCGTCACTGCCGCTCGAGCCTTCAGAGCATCAGCCGGCAGGTAGCCAGTTTCAGACATACCGAGAGGAGCGTAGATGGCTTCCTGTGAGAACTCATGCACATTCTTTCCGCTGACCTTTTTAACGATCTCACCCAACACGATGAATCCCACGTCGCTGTAGGTGAATTCCTGACCGGGTTCCGCATCGGGTTTCAGCGCCATGATGTTAGCGATGGATTGCTCCGGAGTGCCGCTGTAATCTTTGATGGAGTTGTCTGCGATCAAGCCGCCGACGTGAGTCAGCAAGTGGCGCACAGTAATCTTGTCTTTGCCATTGGCCGCGAAGTCAGGCAGATACGTCGCAACCGTCGCATTCACATCAATCTTGCCCTGCTGGATCAGGACCATCACACTGGTGGCCGTGGCGATTGGTTTGGTCAGCGAGGCGAGATCGAACACGGTATCGATTGTCATTGGAACCTGTTGAGGCATTGTCTGACGAAAGCCATAAGCCTTCCGGAATGCAATTCCACCTCGCCGTCCTACAACAACCACCGCTCCCGGCATTTTGCTCTGGCTGAGCCCTTCGTTGACCAGCTCATCAATCAAGGCCAGCCGCGCGGTGTCGAAGCCGAGAGATCCCGGATCTACGACCGGCACTGACGCCGGAGGAGCCGAGATAGCCAATCCGGAGGAGAAACAAACAACCAGCAGACCGCCAACAAGACTCAAAAACGCCGAGCGAAGCATCGGTATTCCTTTCGGAGATGTAAATTTAATCCTCGCATCTCAACAACTTTACCGACATCTCGCAACGCAGCGCAGTTGAGTTTCAGTGTCGAGGCATTCGCGACAGGCACTCTGCGGTGATGGGATCTCGGACCGACACATTGAGATACCTAACCCGCTTGCCCCCACTGCTGCCGGAACTTCCGGAGCGTTCCTGAAGACTGGCCCAGGGGTGACAAAATGCCAGGTCATGCTGCAAGGCCTCAGATTGACGGGCTGGAGCAGTCCAATGGATCTGATGAAGTGCGGTTCCATAACTGGCTGATCCAGCAGATAGCCGCTCAAAAAAATTCTACATCGACAATTTACGGCAACATTCCGCTCAATCCAGATGCGGTTTTGTTGAGCACTGGTGAAGCGGGATTCCGGCCGATATTATGCAGATGTTCCCCGTGACCACAGAAAATGAGCTGTGGTCGTCGACAGATTTATTCTGCTGTGATCTTCCCGGAGTTTGAACGTGAAGTATTGTCTCGCCCTGATTCTGCTGATCTGTGTGTGCCCTGCGTTTGGACAGGATGCAGCTCCTGCGGCAACTGAGTTTGCTTATCCGCTGGCGGTGACGGCACAGGCCGATGGGATTGTCTACGTTGCCGATCGAAATCTGCCAGGAATCTGGAAGATCGAGAAGGGTCAGAAGTCCGTCTATTTTCAGGGCTCGAAGAAGTTTCGCACTCCGTTGAACGCTGTACGATGCCTGGCGATTGATCATCAGGGCAAGCTGCTCGCGGGTGACTCATCAACTCGTGAAGTGTTTCGATTTGATGACGCCGGGCAACCTCAGCCTTTGACAAAGGGCTGGATCGGGATTCCGATGGCGATTGCTGTCGCGGCCGATGGAACTATTTATACGGCCGATCTGGAACTGCATCGGATCTGGAAAATGCCGGCAGAAGGCTCCGAAATGCCCATCGAATTTGCTGTGATCAATTCACCTCGCGGGCTGACGATTGATGCTGAAGGAAATCTCTGGGTGTTGTCGACCTCCAGCAAAGACGGACAGATTCAGAAGGTAACCCCTGACGGAAAGATCGAACCTCTGATCAAAGATCATCCGTTCAACCTTCCTCACAACATTGTGCGAATGGAAGACGGTACGATGTTCGTCACGGATAATTATGAACACGCCGTGTGGAAAGTTTCACCCGACGGAAAGCCTGAGAAATTCGTCAGTGGTACTCCACTGGATCGTCCGGTGGGATTGTGTCGCAGTGGTGCGAATCTTTTAATCGCGGATCCTCATATTCGCACAATCTTCACTCTGGCTCCCGACAAAACGCTAACCGTACTTGCTAGTTCACCAGTCGCTGCACCTTCCGTGACTTCACCGGTTGCAGCTCCGCCTGCAACCGAGAACAAAAAATAAAAAGAAGTTTTTCGGACGATCAGGACTTTCGAACATTCGCTTGCGAGATTGTGACTCAGACCGTATTCTCACCGAGCACTTTGTGCAGAACCTCTGCCAGCTTCGTCTGCAGCAAAACAAGTTGACCCTACAGATAACCCAAATGGGAACCTGGACTGTCCCCGGCTGACTGTCACGCCGACTATGTCTCGGATCACATGACCCGGGCTTCGGGTGCCCACCTTATTTCTGATCAATGGGCGTCAACAGAGTTTGCTCAGCACGGCTGGAAGAGGTTTTTTCATGCGCTGATCTCAGTTTCTGAATTCTGAGTTTCCGCATTCTGACCAGCCGCAGTTCTCAAATTGAGCGATCACTCTACAATTGGCGAGCAATCAATTGCTTCAACAACGTTGCTGTGTGATTCGATAGCCTTCGATTCATCAGAGCGTGTCCAGATTTTCGTCGTCGATCAAAAGTGAAAGTTATAAGAAATGAAGTGGACTGTTTACGCGTTTATCGCCGGTGCAGCTCTTTCCTGGGGGGTCTACGTCCCGCTGGTTCATGATGCGACGAACAAGCTCGGCAGCAATCTTCGAGCCTTCCTGATGGTCGGGATTGCGTATTTTCTGGTTGCGGTTCTGATCCCCAGCATTTTCATCTTTCTGATGAAGAACGATCCGACGGTCAAGAATCCAGCCGACCTGAGCTGGGCTCCCATGAGTTTAACCTGGGGCCTTCTGGCCGGGATCGCTGGAGCGGCCGGAGCACTCTGTGTGATTTTCGCCGTCAAGGAAGCAGGATCGATCGGCCCTCTGATCGTGGCGCCGCTGGTGTTTGCCGGTGCACCAATCATCAACACGATTGCGTCGATGACATTCCTTTCGCACGGCAAAAAGTTTGAAGCGCCAAGTGGACTGTTCTATCTGGGGCTGGTTCTTGCCGCGTCAGGAATGGCGATGGTCATGCTGAACAAACCCAAAGCTATGGGTGGTGCAAAGCCTCCTGCAGCCGCTGCGTCCGGCACAACTCCGGCAGCAAAATAGTTTCGTTAGGTCTTGTCTCAGGGCGACCACGGGAATTTGAATGCATATCGAGGGTTCAGGAGATCAATCCTGAACCCTTTTTCATTTAGACAGCGCCATGTTGCCCCCTCTCCCCCGATTTTTTTTGCGGATGCAGCGTGGTGCCATATGGCAGCGTTCTTGCAAAAAATTGGGGGAGAGGGCCGGGGCGAGGGGGCCGTTTTAGTACGCCGTATGCCAGGAAATCCCCCCTCATCCGGCCTATCGGCCACCTTCTCCCCCGAGGCGGAGAAGGACTTCGTTCACGCGACAAACAATGATCAAAAGGCAACTTTGGTGATTCCGACTCTTCAAACATGGCGCTGTTCAGCTAAGCGCGATGCTGAATGGAG
>CAIJTV010001165.1:0-3669 GCA_903823635.1 uncultured Planctomycetaceae bacterium | reverse complement strand
CGACGAGCTGCACATTCGATCAACCACTTTGGTTCTACTTCGAACGCTGTGAGGTAGCGAGCCTTGATGTCTCCGGGAATTCGACCAATGTGGGTCAGAGTCCCGTCGTAGTACTTCAAGGTTTCCAGCATATCTGCATCCCACAGACCACGCTGCTTCAGCTCTGTGACGAGCGAATTGTTCAGATGAGTAAACTCACCGGACAGATTGCTTTTCACGAACAAATGCTTGTACATCGGTTCGATCGACTGAGCGACCCCGATGATCGTGGAGATTGTCGCGGTAGGAGCAATCGCCATGCAATTACTGTTACGCATGCCATGAGTTGCCACAGCCGCTCGCACAACAGACCAATCCATCCGAGCAGATCGATCTACGTCAATCCGACAACCACGCTGCTCTTCCAGCAGGTCCATCGTGTCGATCGGCAACATTCCGCGATCCCACTTGGAACCAGCGTAAGTTCCGTAAACGCCTCGTTCAGCCGCCAGTTCTGTCGATGCTTTAATCGCAAAGTAAGAAATGGCTTCCATGCTGTAGTCGGCAAAGTCGACTGCGGCTGTGCTGGCGTAGCTGATATTCAGAGCGGCCAAAGCGTCCTGGAAACCCATCAGCCCGAGACCAACCGGGCGATGACGCTGATTGGCATTCTTGGCTTCATCCGTAGGATAGAAGTTGATGTCAATCACGTTGTCCAGCATTCGCATGGCCGTGCGAATCGTCTCTTCCAGCATTGGCAGGTCAAACTGGCCGTCCACAATGTGAGCGAGCAGATTGATCGAGCCCAGATTGCAAACCGCAGTTTCGGTTGCGGATGTGTTGAGCAGAATCTCGGTGCAGAGATTACTACTGTGAACGACACCCACATGATCCTGTGGCGAGCGGATATTCGATGGATCCTTCCACGTGATCCATGGATGACCGGTTTCGAACAAGCGAGTCAACATCTTACGCCAGAGTTCCAAAGCTGGCAGCTTCTTGGCCATCCGGATTTCGCCGGCTTCCGCCATCTTTTCGTACTCGACATAACGAGTCTCGAAAGCCTTGCCGACCAGATCATGGAGATCAGGCACTTCGTTCGGGCTGAACAGAGTCCATTCGCCCTCTTCTTCGACTCGCTTCATGAACAGGTCTGGAATCCAGTTGGCCGTGTGCATGTCGTGAGTACGACGACGATCGTCGCCCGTATTCTTACGGAGATCAAGGAATTCCTCGATGTCCATGTGCCACGTTTCAAGGTACGAACAAACAGCTCCCTTGCGTTTTCCGCCCTGATTGACCGCGACGGCCGTGTCGTTCACAACCTTCAGGAACGGAATCACACCCTGGCTACGACCGTTTGTGCCTTTGATGTGAGAGTTCGTTGCACGAATACTGGTCCAGTCGTTGCCAAGACCGCCCGCCCACTTGCTGAGCTTTGCGTTATCAGAAACACACTTGAAGATGTGTTCCAGATCGTCTTTCACAGTTGACAGGTAGCATGAACTGAGCTGCGGATGATTGGTCGCGGAGTTGAATAGCGTCGGCGTTGCGGACGTAAACCGCATCGAAGACAGCATATTGTAAAACTCAATCGCACGTTCTTCCGGATTTGGCTCATTCATAGCCAGCCCCATCGCAACACGCATCCAGAAGTACTGAGGCGTCTCGATGCGTCGACCTTCAATGTGCAACAAATAGCGGTCATACACCGCCTGGAGACCCGGATACTTGAACAAACCGTCCCGATCCGGCTGCAAAGCTCCGGCAATGCGAGTCAGGTTGAGATTACGAAGATCCGGAGTCAATCGGTCTTCATTGATTCCGTCGATGACGTAATGCTCAAACTGGTTGCGATAAAGTTTCGCGTATTCGGCTGGATTATGCGGCGAGCTTCCCAGAGCTTCGTTGCTGATCACCATTCGCAGAAGGCGAGCGGCGACAGTATCGAAAGCTGGGTCGGTTTCGATGCGGCAGCGAGCCGCCAGGATCATCGCCCGGTAGATTTCGCCAACGGAAATGCCATCAAACGCGGACTTGATGACTTCCTGAGTCAACTCTTCCGCATCACATTCCGCCAGGCCGGCGCAGGCCAGTTCCATACGGCGACGGATACGATTCACATCGAAGGGAACTCGCACGCCGTCTTCGAGCTTAACAAACATGCGAGGCGGCGCGACAGCGTCGGCGCCTTCGACTGCATCAAGCTGCTGCAGAGCACGGATTTTTGCGTGTTCGGCACGATAAACAATATAGCGTCGAGCAACACGGTAATGCCCGCGTTTCATCAACTGCATTTCGACGAAGTCCTGGATCTGCTCAACCCCAACTCCGCGGTCCGTGGCCGCATCGCTGCTGGCGTCACTCACGATCTGCTCGGTGATCGAAACCACCTCTTTCTCAATGTCGCGGTCGATCGGCTGATTCTCAGCCAGATTCAATTCTGCGCGGAACGCATTGAGGATCGCCTTATTGATCAAACGAGACTCAAACGGAACCGTTCGGCCATCTCGCTTACGGATAATCCATTCTGACACTGCTCGAATCATTCGACGCTACTCCCCTTCTTTCTTCTTCCGGGTGAAAACTGCGCGTCTTGCGCAGAGACTCCGTCACGTTGGAAACAAACAAATCTCTATTTCACGTTCGATTAACACCAGACCAGAACAATCAACGAATTTCGCAGCAAAATCCAGACGCGCAGCAACGACCGCTAGTGACTTTCGGGGGCACCTCAATCAGGGCAATCAGATTGAGGGAAAACGCAAGCGACGGGAACTGCAGAAAGGGTTTGACACGACATATTCGTCATCATCGTCGACCTCCTGTCGAAGGGGGGCATCCTTACCGGACGAGCAGCAGGATATTCGGCTGCATCGAACTGTCAATCGACCAGCTTCGGGGTCACTCAAACCGTTTTCAGATAACGGTTTGCGACCACCAGGGCCACCACAGCAGCCAAGCCGACAAATCGACAACCACCGCAATATAGTGGGGCCAATGAATCTGTCAACACAAAATGTTGTATGCAATTGAGATCGGCTCCCAATGGCATTTTGACTCGACAATTTTAAAAAAATGTTAAAAACGTCGAGCGTGAACTTGGCGAATTTGTGCCGAACAGGGCCTCAAAAATCGGAGAATAATTTTGGACTCCGCGGCTCAATATTTTGCTTTTCGAGCAGAATTGTTTCCGGAAACCGTCCGTCTCAGCAACCTAACCTGCGAAAGTTCCCAGCAACCCATTTTGAAGGAGCGGTTTCTATGATCCAGTTGGCTTTTTCAAAACAGGCTTGGTGAAGGATCCCGAGTTCTCAAGAACTCGGCTACCAACAAAAACCTGTGTGGAGAAGTTGCTTCTAAGTGAGACACCCCCGTGTCCTCTGAAGGCTCCCGGGCCTCCACGAGAAAACCGGTTGCCTCACTTGGCATCCACTCACCGCACAATTTGACTCTTGAACGCTCTCGTGACAATGTCCGGATGATCATTGTGACCACCGCAAGTCCTCAGGCCGTCTATCTTGAACATGAAAGCTGGCTGCGCACCGTCGTGCGCAGTCGCTTGCATGAGCCGGATGCGGTTGAGGATGTGATGCAGAACATTGCCCTGGCGATCGTGAAGCACAGTGAGATACTGAACCAGGTCAATCGCATTCCCGCCTGGCTGTATCAGATCGCAGTTCGTCAGGT
>CAIJTV010001164.1:0-3704 GCA_903823635.1 uncultured Planctomycetaceae bacterium | reverse complement strand
GTTGTGGCTCGAATGAGCATAATTCTTTGTCCTTATGGATTGTGCGGAAAAACCAGTTCAGGTTTCAGGTGTGGTTGTTTCGCTGGAATACTGCGTAAAGAAAGGCCTGCTGCTTACCAGCGGGTGTTACGTGCAGATGCTCGCTGCTTCGAAGGGCGGTGAAGTATGGTGAAAGCTCAGCGGCCAACGTTGCAAAGCTGTATTGGCAGGTGTCCAGCCCACTGCATTTCTTTGGCCCATCCAGTGCAAATGTGGACATGATCAAGAAGCCGCCTTGTCGAATAGTCTTTGCCGCAAGATTCACGTACGCCCGCCGGTCATCATCAGTCGTCAGAAAGTGAAAGACCGCACGATCATGCCAAAGATCGAACTCACCGATGTCTTTTGCTTTTGTGACGTCGCACGCAATCCAGCGAACTTGTTCTCCCGCAGCAGCAAGCCTTGCTCGAGTGTGGTTGATGGCGACTTGAGACACGTCAAGTACGGCCAGTTCATACATGCCCGTGGCCAAGAGGCGATCGACAAGGCGTGAGGCACCACCTCCAATATCGATCACAGCCCCACCATCTGGAAGAGTCTGCAAGATCATGTCCAGAGATGGCTGAGGCTCCTTCTCAAACCAGCTGACTTCGTTGACTGATTTTGTTGAATAGACGGAATTCCAATGATCTTCGCGGCTCATGACGGTGATGTTTTTCCCAGCGGTTTTGACATGGTCAACACGGGCTCTTTTACATCCAGCCTTTCAGCATGCCATGCCAATACAGCTGAGGAAGCAGATAACGCTTCACAAGCCACATGCTCCAGCGTTCCTTCGACTGGTCGATCGGGAACGTTTCTTCGGGCTTCTTGTCGTAGTCAAATTCGGCCATCACAAGTTTACCATATCCCGTCACCAGCGGACACGATGTGTATCCATCGTACTTTCCGGACATCTTCTGGCTGCTCATGGCCGCGATCAGATTTCCGACCAGGACTGGAGCCTGCTTTCGGATGGCAGCACCGGTTTTCGACGTCGGAAGGTTCGAACAGTCGCCAATGCTAAAGACATTCGGGAATTTTTTGTGCTGCAGAGTCGCGCGATCCACATCTACCCAGCCATCTTTATCCGCCAGTGAACTCTTTGCGATGAAGGTCGGCGGTCCCATCGGCGGAGTGACGTGAAGCATGTCATAGGATCGAGAAATTGTTTCGCCGGAATCCAGATTGCGAAACACGGCCTCACGCCGATCGCCGAAGATCTCTATCAGTTCTTCGCGAAAGTGACAGACGATCTGCTTGCGTTGGATGATTTCTTCAAGTGTCTTGCGGTACCGATCCACGGCGAAGATGTTGGGCAGAGTGCTTGTGAACATCACGGTGCTGCCCTTTCGCACCCCATTCCTGCGAAAAGTTTCCTCCGCGAGATACATAATCTTCTGCGGAGCACCGCCACATTTTACGGCTCCCGATGGCATCGTAAAAATAGCGGTACCGCCTTTGAAGTTTTTGATATTCTGCCATGTGGAGTCCACGGTCTCATACGAATAGTTGCTGCAGACTCCGTTCTTTGTGACGCCTTCTTTGAGCCCAGGGATTTTGTCCCAGTTGATCTGCAGGCCCGCAGCAACGACCAGCCAGTCATACGTGATGATCTTACCCTCACGAGTTCGAATCACGTTCTTGTCCGGCTCAAACTCGGCGACGGCGTCCTTGATCCAGTGAACGCGTTTTGGAATCACAGACTTCATCGGTCGACCGGTGATCTCCTTCGGCACGACACCACCGCCGACCAGCGTCCAGAGCGGCTGGTAGTAATGAGTATCCGCTGGCTCCATCACCGCGACATCGCGCTTGTTGAACCATCCGTTCGTCAATCTCGCTGCGACGGAGATTCCGGCCGTGCCACCGCCCACAATGACGACTTGGTGATGAATTGTTTGAGACATCGTACCCAACTTCTACGAAAGATTTTTGACGATGACGAATACAGCCACCACGAGAATGGCGACTGAGAACACTCGCTGCAGCATGGATGCCGAAAGCCGATGAGCCACCGATTGCCCCACTCCCAGCCCGATGAATCCACCCGTCGCAAACAGAGTCGTGATGCTGAGTGTGATCGACTGGCCGACCCAGAGTTGCGAAACAAGTCCCGATGCACTGACCAGTGAAATCACCATCAGCGAAGTTCCCACAGCACGCGACATCGACATGCTGCTGAACAGGATCAGTGCAGGGACGATGATGAATCCGCCGCCGACACCAAACATGCCAGAGAGAATTCCTGCGGCCACTCCGACGATCAGCAACAAGCGAGCACATCGACTGGTGAGAATTAACTGGCCCACCGCATCCCTCTGGCAACTTGGGCCATCGTTTGCATAGCCCTCTGGCTGAACTCCTGATGTTTCAACAGGAATACAAACCTGCGTCTGGACCATGGTTCGACAACTCTTTTGCCACATCTTCCATGCGATCGTGAGCATCAGCACAGACAACATCAACATCAGCCATGCCTCAGGAATCTGCCTGCCGATCCACGCTCCAAGTGGAGCGCCCAGCATTCCTGCGACCGCAAACAGCAGGCCGGTTCGTAGTTCCGCTTCGCCTTTACGCCACTTGCCCAGAAAGCCGACGAAGGATGTCAGGCCCACAGAGACCAAGGAAATCGCAACCGCTTCGCGAGCCGGCACGCCCATTCCATACGCAAGCAGAGGCACGGCAAAGATAGCGCCACCTCCGCCGGTCAAACCCAGCGACAAGCCCACGATGGAGCCAAACAGCAGGCTAAGCCATAACATATTGATGCTCCTTTCGTGAGACCGGTGGTACAGAAACTGGCGAGCGGCAGGGCGTCAGCCCTCCGAGTCATTTCGCCCGATGCACACAACCTAAGCCGGAACCGTTTCGCAAACCTTCGTCCCGCAGGTCATCGTGCCTTCCGGAACCGTCGGCAGCTTCGTCGCGATCCATGCTTTGATACCGCCAACCATATCCGACACGTTCGTGCGGCCAGCCTGAGTCAGCAAACTGCAGGCTATCGCCGAGCGGTATCCACCTTCGCAATGGACAACAACCGGCCGATCCAATGGAATTTCCGCGATGCGTTCACGCACGTGAGTCAGAGGGATGTTGTAACCATCCGCCAGATGCACGATGCCGTATTCTTTCTCCGATCGCACATCCAGCACGAACGGCTTTCCTTTCGACGACACTTGTTCCGCCAAAGCCGCCGCTGTGATCCGCGACACCTTGCGAATCAGATCCGGGTGATCATTCAACGCTTCCATTCCGTCCTTCAAATAACCGACAGCGTTATCGAACCCGATGCGTCCCAGTCTCATCACGGCTTCTTCTTCGTTTTCACCGTCGCCGATCACAATAATCGGCGCGTCGTGGCTCAGAATCGAACCCGCCCAAGTGGCGTACTTGCCCTTGAGTCCGATATTGATCGAACCCGCCAGATACGCGCCTTCGAAATCAGCCGCTTCACGAACATCGACCAGTTGCGCGCCCGAGTCTCGCAGCTTGACGACTTCCTCAACGCTGAGTGCCTTCAATGATGACTTCATCGTGCTTTCCAGGCCCGGACGTTCCTGGCGATTCTTGATGGCATCGTAAATAAAGTAGCCAGGAGCTTCCGGCTGCTCGCTCGTGACAAGATCCCGGAACTGCTCAAACGGCATCGGCTGCAGGGCGTAGTTGAACTTCTTCTGCTCACC
>CAIJTV010001163.1:0-3145 GCA_903823635.1 uncultured Planctomycetaceae bacterium | reverse complement strand
TTTGCTCTGCATCTACATTGAACCATTTCAATGATGCGATACTCACCCGGAGCCCCAGCGAAGCCAGAGGACCAGGATCTTTGACGTGCCCCGGGTAAGCGCCAGTGTCGCCCCGGAACGAGACGATCACAGGGCGATTAAAACAGCCCTTCGAGACGGCTCGTAGTGCCATTTTGAAGCGACATTGCTGCTGACATTGACAACTCAATGCCGGGAGGGCCAGTGGTAAGAGCTGAACGGTTGCGGAATCAGCACGCAGCAAGCTCCATGTCGCGCCGTCATCCCGCCACCGTACTGCCGTCGAGGATCGGCATGAATGCACAAAGACCATCTCGTCATTCACGGATTAGCCACGAGCACTCGCACTCCGCGCAGAGAATGGTCAAAAAAAACAACGGCCCGCTGGCGGGCTAGGGATGGTCTTGGCTGGTAGGCGAAAATGCTTTAGATTTCCTGTATCCATTGGTCTATGCAGGGAAGCGAAGCGATGGGACATCGGTGGCCAGACGAAACGGAAATTGTGCGGGTATTTCTGGATGTGGAAGACCGCGAGTGTCGGCACTGCGGTCGGAAGATGCATGTCTGTGATCATCGGCGGCATCGGATCGAGACGCTGGACGGACCACGGAAGATTGTCTGCCGCCTGGTGAAGTGTATCGACCGAGCGTGTCATGGCCATCACCGCACTGTCAGCCCGGAAGCCGAACTGACCATCTGTCTGCCTCGTTCGATCTTTGGCTGGGATGTGTTTTGCTGGATTGGTCACCGTCGGTTTTCACGGCACTGGTCGGTTCCTCAGATCCGGGGAGAGCTGCAGGACAGCTATCAGATTTGCGTCTCTGACGATGCCATTGAAGATGTGATCGCCAGATATCAGGCCATCGTAGCGGCTCGAGAACAGGACTCTGAGCGGCTGATCGAAATCTATCGCGACGTGGATGACGTCGTGTTGAGCATCGACGGACTCCAGCCAGAAAAGGGTCACGAGACGCTTTATGTGGTGCGGGAACTGACACAGAAACGAGTGTGGTTTGGTGAGCCGCTGGTGAGTAGTTCGGCTCCGGAAGTCCGTCGGTTGATTGCTCGTGCGCGGGAATGGGCCGAGCGTCTTGGCAAACGAGTTCGGCTCTGGATGTCGGATAAGCAGGATGCCTTCCTGACCGGCATCGCGACCGAATTCCCTGACGTTCCGCATCGCTTCTGCCAGAACCATTTTCTGCGGGATGTGGCTCAGCCGATGCTGGAAGCAGACAGTCATGCGAAGGTTCGGATGCGGAGTAAAGTCCGTGGTTTACGGGCGATTGAGAAAGATCTGCTGGCGGCTCAGCGGGCTGAGGAGCTTCGCACGGAGGCAGACGACATCCCGAGGGAAAACATCACATCCGAAGACATCGCCGCCGCCGTGATGGACAAGAATGCTCCTCCGACGCTGTCGCCTTCGAATACGGTTGTGCTTGATTATTGCACAGCGGTGAAGGGAATTTTGAACGATGATCAGGGAGGTCCTCTGCATCCTCCCGGTCTTCGCATGGTCGATGCCTTACAGTCGGTGCGGGAATCCGTGGAACGCTGCCTTGCGACAAAAAAAGGGGCGCTGCGGAAAAGGCACTGAAACGTCTGGCGGGCAGCATCGATCGCGGTCTCGACTGCGTGGCTGAGGAACTGCCTGTGATTCGCGGGCATGTGGAAGTCGTGCGTTCCATTGCCGCGACTCTTGATCCGGCACAGGGCGACTGTGAGTCCCGCCGCGTTCGCTTCAGCGATTTGCATCGCACCTGTCAGGCCAGCACGGATGAAGTGCGAAAGCAGATGGCGAAAGTCCTGCTGAGCTTTGAACCGGGTTTATTTTCAGGTGGCGATATCGCAGGACTGCCTCAGGATAATCTCGATCTGGAGCGCTGGTTTCGTAACCCCAAAAACCACGAGCGCCGCATCCATGGACATCGTCATGCGGGTGTGCGCATCGTGCTGGAAGGGCCGTCCATGATTCACGCACTGGATCTCCACCAGCGTCACCCCGAACCGCTCACTTGCCGCGACCTGCTGGCCTTTCGCGACGCGACTCCTCACATCAGCCAACTCCAGTCGCTCCACCGCCGCAGTCTCATGCGCCGAGCACGCTCCACGAAGAAACGACCTCGACTTCTCGAAGAACTAGAATCCCGCTACAAAGACTCGTCTTAGCCCGCCAGCGGGCCGTTGAAAAAAAAACGCCGCCGAAGTTTCCCGCGGTGGCGTTTTGTCTTGAATCGATTGATTCGAAAATGATCAGTCCCAGTTCAGAGAGCCAGCACTCTGGTACTCGGTGACGCGTGTTTCGAAGAAGTTCTTTTCCTTCGACAGGTCAATTGTTTCGCTCATCCAAGGGAAAGGATTTGGTGAGCCATACTGAGTTGGCAGACCAATGCGTTCCAGACGGCGGTCAGCAATGTGCTGAACGTAGTCACGGAATGATTCGGCATTCAGGCCCAGCACTCCGCGTGGCAGACAGCCTTCGGCGTATTCGATTTCCAGTTCCACTGCGGCGCGAATCCGCTGAATCATTTCGTCCTGGAACTGTGCAGTCCAGATGTCCGGATTCTCGGCTTTGATCCCGTTAATCAGGTCAACGCCGAAGTTCATGTGGACGGTTTCGTCACGCAGGATGTACTGGAACTGCTCGCCGATACCCTTCATCAGGTTGCGGCGATGGAATGACAGCACCATGACGAATCCGCTGTAGAAGAAGATCCCTTCCATGATCACGTAGTAGCCGATCAGATTCTTCAGGAACATCTGGCGACCTTCCGGATTATCCGTGGTGAATCCATCGTTCAACACTTCAGCCGTCAGTTCCATTTCAAAAGCGTCTTTCTTCGCAATGGCCGGGATTTCCCGGTACATATTGAAGATTTCGCCTTCGTTCAGCCCAAGGCTTTCCACAACATACAGGAACGTATGGGAGTGAACCGCTTCTTCGAAGGCCTGACGAAGCAGATACTGGCGGCATTCCGCGTTGGTGACGTGCTTGAAAATCGCCAGAACCAGGTTGTTGCCAACCAGAGATTCGGCTGTGGAGAAGAAGCCCAGGTTTCGTTTGATAACAAGTCGCTCGTCGTCAGTCAGACGATCAGAACGCCAAATTTCCACGTCCTGATTCATTGGA
>CAIJTV010001162.1:0-3379 GCA_903823635.1 uncultured Planctomycetaceae bacterium | reverse complement strand
CAGGATTCGCTCGCACAGATCTGGGGGCGTCGTTCTGAATATGATGTGCCCGGCCTGAAGAACTACCTTGCGCCGTCACAACGACGCATCTCTGACGATCCTCAGGTCGGCAAGGTTCCCTGGCCTGCGTTTCCGTCGGGTAACCCTTCCGCAGACCGCATTACGCTCAGCCCGGCTGCGATCACGGATATCATTTCTCGCTGAGGATTCGATCGCTAATATTCAGAGACGACATTAAGAGTGCGGTTTTCATCTGCGGACTTGAGTGCTCAAACGGGAAACCGGTCAAGGTGACTTCGGACTTCGTGCCGTTGGCATTAGATTACGGTTTCGCAGTTCCCGTTTTCTCTGCTTGATGGAATTCTCCACAGTGCAACTTTCCTCGAACGATCTGGTTCTGGTGACCGGGGCTACTGGACTCGTTGGCAGTCATGTCGCCGAACAAGCCCGGCAAAAAGGACTTCGTGTTCGCACGCTGGTACGATCCGGAGCTGATACGACACTGCTGCAAAAATGGGGTTGTGAGCTGGTGACAGGTGATCTGGACCAACCGGAATCACTCGCGGCAGCCTGTCGTGATGTCAAGGTTGTGATTCATTGTGCGGCTCGAGTGGGTGACTGGGGGCCGACGGACGATTATCGTCGTGTTAACGTGGAAGGCACAAAGGCGCTTCTGGAGGCTGCCCTGGCGGCCGGCACGCTGGCTCGCTGGGTGCAAATCAGCTCTTTGGGTGTTTACGAAGGGCGTGATCACTACGGTACCGATGAAGCAACGTTGCCCAGCACGACAGGGATCGATGGTTACACGCTGACCAAAGTTGAGTCGGAGCTGCTGGTCTGTGACTACATCCGCAATCGCAAACTGCCGGCTGTTGTGCTGAGACCCGGATTTATCTACGGACCTCGCGATCGTACGGTGCTCCCAAGACTTCTGGATCGATTGCGTTCCGGAAAGTTTGCGTTCCTGGGTTCCGTCGACAAACTGATGAATAACACGTTTGTGGGAAATCTTTGCGAAGCGATCTGGCTGGCTGTTGAACGCGATGATGTCGTCGGCGAAGTCTTTAATATCCGAGATCCGCGAGCCGTCACGAAGCGGGAGTTCATTGATACCGTGTGTGACGCAGTCGGGCTGAGTCATCCGAAAAAGATTGTTCCGCTTCCTGTCGCCAAATTGCTGGCTCGACTCATGGAGTCCACCTGGAAACTTCTGGGCAAGAAGGAAGCTCCGCTGCTTAACAGTGCACGCATCAAGTTTCTGGGATTGAATCTTGATTTCAGTATTGATAAAGCGATTCGCCAATTGAAATATCAGCCATCCACTGATTTTCGTGATGCAATGAAGGCCTCTTTGAAGTAATGAGTTTGATATGAATCCCTCACGAACAATTGTGCTGGCCAGTCGGAACCACAAGAAAGCCCGCGAAGTTGCTGAGATTCTGGCACCGGCCGGATTTCGTGTCATTCCTGTGACAGAGTTTCCGGATGTTCCCGAAGTCGAAGAAGACGGTCTGACGTTTGCCGCCAATGCGGCGAAGAAAGCTTCTGAAGTCGCGAAGCATTTGGGCCAGTGGGTCATTGGCGAAGACAGCGGTTTGCAGGTTGACGCCCTGAACGGCGGCCCCGGAATTTACTCGGCACGGTATAGCGGCGAGGGCGCTACCGATGAAAAGAACAATCAGAAGCTGATGGCAGAGCTGTTGAATGTTCCGGATGAGAAACGTGGTGCGGGATACCTTTGTAGTGTGGCGTTGTCATCGCCGGCGGGTGACATTCGGGTTGCGTGCGAAGGGACTTGTCGAGGACGAATTCTTCGTGACGCGAACGGGGCCGGTGGGTTCGGTTACGATCCATATTTTCTCATCCCGGAATATCATCTGACGTTTGGTCAACTGAGTTCCGTCGTTAAGCATCGGCTCAGTCATCGTGCACGAGCCTTTGCGAAGTTTGTTCCGTTGTTGCTGAAGATTCAGGACGAATTCTAAACGACAGGATTTGGGTTTCATGCAACATCTGATCGGCTGGTTCTTGTTGATCGCCAGCATTGCCGGACACACGGAGTGGTGGGTGGTGATCGTGAATCGTTCGCATGCATTGCGCATTCGATCGACAAGTTTAAGAAAGTTTCGGACGCTGCATGACCTCGCTGTGCTGTCGTATCCAGTGATTTTGCTGTGGCTGACTGGAATAGGTCCGAAGAGTCTTTGGCGAGGCGGCCGTTTCTCGGAGCAGTCTTCCCTTCTTCAGTGCCTTTTGATCGTCACAATCACGGGCTGTATTCCGCTGATTCTTGGGATGGTCCGCTGGCACTGGATTCGGCATCCTCAGTTCAAACACAGCAATAGCACCACGCGGCACGATGTGCTTGGCCAGGCGTCAACAGAAGAAGAGCGAACTGCTGTGCGTGGCCCTCGACGGCATCTTTCACAGTTGTGGCCGTGGAATGAGATTTTCCACCTGGAAGTCAACACGAAAGCCGTCCGTGTGAATTCATCGGCTGGAAACGGCAATACGACAAGAGCGCCGCTTCGGCTGGCGCATATTTCGGATCTCCATTTCATCGGATGTCCCGGACTCGGCTACTACCAGTTTCTCGTGAGCCAGCTCACGGAACTTCAACCGGATGTGATTCTCTTCACAGGCGATCTGATCGACGAGATGGAGCTATTACCGGAAGCCATCGATATCCTTCGGCCGCTGCTTTCCGTTGCCCCATGCTACTTTATTCTTGGCAATCATGACTGGAAGTACGAACACGAACAGATTCGCTCACAGTTTGCCGCTTCAGGCTGGCGATGCGTGACGGGGCGTTCGGAGATTCTGCGAGTCGGAGAATATCAGATCCTGCTCGCCGGATCAGAACAGCCGTGGATCGGACCGGCTCCGCCCGTTGTGCGGGATGCGGGATGTGATCTTCGAGTCTTGTTAAGTCATTCGCCCGATCAGCATCTTTTGGCAAAACGGTTCGGCTATGACCTGATGTTGTCCGGACATACTCACGGTGGTCAGGTTGTGTTGCCGTTGTTCGGCCCCATCTATTCACCGAGCTTGTTTGGAGTCAGTTACGTCTCTGGATTGTTCCACCAGGGCAGACTCACGATGCATGTTTCAAGAGGTGTTGGTGCAAAAGATCCGATGCGGTGGCGATGTTGTCCGGAATTGACCTGCCTGGAAGTCACTTGCGGAAACTGATTGTCCGACGCAGGCTTATCGAGCCACATCTTCCTTCCGAACCCAGCCGTCGCCGATCCCTTCAAAGTGACCAAAGAAATAGTCACTGGTCTCCGTGAGAACCGTGAACTCCGCACCGTCACGAAGCGGTTGATCGAAGGCCGGTTCATAGTCTTTGCCGGTACCTTTTCGAGCTGTTGTTTCGGTG
>CAIJTV010001161.1:0-5808 GCA_903823635.1 uncultured Planctomycetaceae bacterium | reverse complement strand
GGCATTTCTGAACACGCTCGGCGAGTTCGATATCGTGTACTGCTGGGGCGTTGCTCACCACACTGGTCACATGTGGAGTGCGATTGAAAATCTGACAACTCGATTGAAGGACGGAGGAACGTTTGTTTTGGCCATCTATAACGACCAACTGTACGTGTCCCGTGCATGGCGAGCGGTCAAGCGTATTTACAACCGACTCCCTGCTGTGCTGCGTCCCTTGTATGTTCTGGCCATCGGTGTCGCTGAATTCAGCAAACGATTCGTGGTAACCCTGGTGGCATGTTTACTGCGATTGGTAACACTGCGAAACCCGATAGTACCGATGCTGAACTGGGCTCGAGAATCTCAATCTCGAGGGATGCATGGATGGTATGATCTGATCGACTGGGTCGGAGGATGGCCATTTGAGGTTGCACGGCCAGAGGAAGTTTTCCGTTTCGTTCGTGATCGCGGCTTCCTGCTTGAGGAGCTATCCACATCAATAGGTCACGGGTGCAACGAATTCGCATTCGTGCGTGTTGATGCATCAGCCGTCAAGTCGCCCCAGCGTGGCTAGACTATTCAACGCCAGCCAATGCACGAGTAGCGTGTTCGGCGAGGCAAGAAAACGAAACAAAGAGGGCAGGGGCTCAGCCTCTGGTGATCCCGGCTGCGCTTTGTTGGGCCAATAAAAACCCCCGGGGTCGAAATAAATTCGACACCGGGGCTAAAGTGGTGTGGAACCAACCCTGTTCGAACGGCATTTGAGACAATTGAAAAACGGAAACGTCCTGAGCGAATCAGAACGAGATAAAGGCCCGGAGTCACGGGGCATTGGGGCTTTGACCGGGCTCTCGACTTCGCACAAACACATAGCTTCCTGACGCGATATATCCATGCACTACCGCCTGAGAGATCGGGCGTGGGTGATTCCCAGAGAAATCATTGCTATCCCAACAACGCTGAGAATGAGGGCAAACGTTGACGTCATTGAGGAGATTTGGATCACGTAACGTGAGCCCAGCCAATGCGAATCAGCCCGAGAGTGATAATAAGAATGACCGCGATCGACGCGACTGCTGGAGATCGCCGCAAGAAAATCGCAGCATGTGACCTCCACCCAACCGATGGTAATCGCAACGGAACTCAGGACCAAAATGTTTTCCCCGGCCACTTACGAGCAGTCTCATTCGCTGCCAAAGTCCAGCCAGGCAGTCGTTGATGCATCGCTGTGATTTTTGCTTTAAGCTTCTCCGAGTTTGCCGCGACCATCTGCTCGCAGGATTTCATACGCCCGTCGATTTGGTTTCGCACTTCACTAGCTACGGCTTCCAGCCGCTGATAGTCTCCATGTCGTTCTGAATCGCTCCCGGAGAACGGTTTTTTGCTGTCGACTTTTTAGAGCGATTCACAGCGTCAGGTCTGGATCATTTTACTCACGCAAATTTTCGGACAGATCCTGAGTCCGCCCTGTGGAAGCCAAGTACGGGCCATGGACTTTCCGGCGCCATGCGGAAAAAAATACAAGCGACTTTTGCAGCACACTTAGCGTGAGCGATTGCTCACGGGTCACGAAAGTACTCCGCCAATGTCCCCGTCTATGATCATCCGGCTGTGGATCATGGTTTTTTTGCACTACTTCGTCTGGGGGGCGTGGTTTGTCACGATGGGCACCTATCTCACGAAGACGTTACAGTTCGAGGGCGGACAGGTCGGGCTGGCGTACGGGACAACGGCCATCGGGGCGATCGTTGCACCGTTTTTTGCAGGGATTGTGGCTGACCGTTTTTTTGCGACCCAAAAGCTGCTGGGGACACTGCATCTCATCGGCGCGGGGTTGCTGTACTTTGTTGCAGAACAGGTGACATTCACTGCGTTTTACCCGCTGCTGATTCTTTACACCGTGACGTACATGGCGGGGCATGGACTCACAAATACCCTGACGCTGCATCACGCGGCGAATCCTGGGAAAGAATTTCCGATCGTCATGATGGCGGGCAGTGTAGGCTGGATCGCCGCCGGCCTGGTCAATAGCAGTCTGAAGCTCGAAAACGATGTGGGCATGTTTCATCTGGCGTGCGGAGCTGCGGCGCTGATGGGGTTGTATTCGTTTACTTTGCCAAATACTCCGCCAAAGGGAGCAGGTCAAAAAATATCGTTACGAACGATGCTGGGTATCGATGCCCTCAACCTGATGCGTCAGCCGTCGTTCGCAACGTTCATATTGTGTTCGTTCCTGATCTGCATCCCACTGAGCTTCTATTTCGCGTGGATGAACGTGTTCCTGAACGAGCTTGGTATCGCCAATGCGGCAGCGAAGATGACAATCGGTCAGGTGTCTGACGTCGTGTTTCTGTTGCTGCTGCCGGTGTTGCTGCCCATGCTTCGCGTTAAAGGAATTCTGCTCGCCGGCATGGCGGCGTGGGCATTGCGATTCGGTCTCTTTGCCTGGTTCGATACTGCCCGCGATGCCCACTGGATGATGTACCTTGGAATCGCCGTGCATGGGATATGCTACGACTTCATCTTCGTGATGGGGCGAATGTACGTCGATCAGCAGGCTGCCAAGGAGATCCGCGGGGCGGCTCAGGGGCTGCATGCATTCGTGACGCTGGGAGTCGGTATGTTTGCTGGTTCGTGGCTGTCGGGCATTGTCGGGGAGCACTATGCAATTCAAGGAGCCGACGGCAGCGTCACTCACAACTGGCAAATGATCTGGGCGATCCCGGCAGTGGTTTCCGTCCTGCTGTCGATCTTGTTTGTCGTATTATTCAGGGATCACAAATCGCGAGTGGAAGAAGTTGCCCACGACGTACCCAAACTCTGAAGTTACTTTGAAGCGTCTGAAGTGCGGCTTTCCGCAAGGCCAGCGCGCCGTGCCGAGTCCAAAATATCCCATCCAGAGCGCCTACCACTTCTGGGGAACTTCAGTCGAGAGCAGGTGGAAAACCTCCCTGCCGCAATGTCAGCCTTCGAGCATTTGAG
Organism: uncultured Planctomycetaceae bacterium; assembly: GCA_903823635.1. Taxonomy (GTDB): domain Bacteria; phylum Planctomycetota; class Planctomycetia; order Planctomycetales; family Planctomycetaceae; genus SXXK01. The sequence continues at coordinate 2,844 of CAIJTV010001161.1, read as the reverse complement.
ATTGAACACTTTATTTGCTCCATGTTCGAACAGAGCGAGGAAGAGCAAGAGTCATCTGCAAATACTCCGTTGGAGGCGATCCGCAGTGCCTGGCGTGAACTCAACATGCGAACCCAGACAAATCTGCTGGCGACAATCATCAAAGAAGTGATCTTCGATCCGGATGCAGGGGCGATTGTCGTCACGCTCGTGGACGATGCGGCTGAGCGGATACGTCGAATCAAATGACGACCATGGAAATGGACGAAAGTCTTCTGGGAATTTCTAACGGGGACGTTATCATCCTGAGGCACCGGAGGACGTAGAAATGACTCAATACAAATTTCCGCCAGCTGTTAGCGATCTCGTCCAGAAGCAACTCGCATCTGGCCAATTCGCAACCGAAGATGAGGTTCTGTTGGCCGCATTGCAGACCCTGGAAACAGAGTCTGAAGACTGGCTGGCCGTTCGTGAAGCACTTGATTCTCTTGAGGCAGGTGATCGGGGAATGTCGCTGCAGGATGCATTTGACCAAGTTCGAAAACGTCACTCAATTGCTGGCCAGACATGATTTATCAGGTTCGCCTGCAACCAGCGGCAGTGGAGGATTTGGACGTCGCATATCAATATGCGGTTCAAAATGCTCCGGCCCCTGCAGCAAGATGGCTGGAACGGTTTCAGACGGCGATTCAAACTCTGGAGCATAATCCCGAACGATGTCCGCTGGCTCCCGAGAATGCCAGGAGTAGCCGCATTCTCCGACAATACCTGTTCGGAAAGCGTCCCCATGTGTTTCGCGCGATCTACACGATCGAGGGCGATACCGTTTGGGTTCTTCGCATCCGTCGAGCACAGCGACGAACGCTGAGTGCCGAGGACCTGGGCGAGTATGGGCCGTGATCGTCTCCGGAGATTCCTGCAGTCAGCATTCCCTCAACTCGCACGTTATCGAGAGCACGAGGCGCCCAGACTATTGCAGCCACTGGCTCAGTCTTTGTTTAGAAGTTTCGTGAGGGACTCCCTCACCGCGAGCTAACTGCTTTTCGGCCTGTTCGATCTTGTCGAGGAGATGCAGTCGCTCAATCTGATCATTGACGTCAACGATCTCAGGCAGGGTGGCAACGATTTGCTGATTTGCTCTATCCGACTCTTCTTCATGATTCCAGGACCCGTTGAAGAGCGGCTGTTGTGGACTTCCCACGAAGTGTACCAGTCAATGGACTGATGAGGGCACGCGCGTGTCGTTCCCTCGGCCCAGCAGACACTGAGTTCCACGACGTCTCACCCACGTGTGTGCCGCGCAATTGCTTTCGCTTCAATGAAACAAGCGAAGTGAACAACCATCCCGGACTGATCGCCTGCATCTGACGTTCAAGGCCCTGTGCTTTCATGAACCGTGAGGGATTCGAGATGCTTGTCGATTCGATCGCGATACTTACCAACCAACGACTTGATTGTCGGCGTACGAAGCAGTTCCACAACATCTTCCTTCTTCGCAGCTTTGAAACGCGCCATGAGACTGATGAACTCGACGGTATATTCCGGAATCATCTTTGTGAGCGAGTTTCGCGCCGACTTGATTTCATCGACGGCTGGCCGCCATTTGCCACCAGCCTCCGCCAGAAGGTAGATATTTTTCATGAATTCTCGACTGCGGTCAGAGTCCAGTTTTGTTTTGCTTCCTGATGCAGAGAAGTAGTCGAAGGAATATCGAGAACTGGAGCCGTAATAATGAAACTGTTCGAGGCATCGTTGAATCGCCGTAGATCCTCCACGCTGATTGTTGTTTGGATCGAGCCCGCGTTTAAGAAGCGAAGCAAGCACAGGCCCAGCACCCGGACCATCCAGGTAGTCAATAATCTGTGCTGCTGCGGGACTACCCAGACATGCTTTGACCGCTTTGAGCTCGAATAGTTCATAGTGATTGTAGAGAGCTGCAAAACTCAATGCTGAGATGCCACCGCCTTCATCGTCGGATTCTTGTTCGGGATCATCCTCGCCACGGCAAAGAGGATCAGCGCCCGCCCAGAGCAATAGCGAGACCCATTTGGCGTCACCTTTCCTGCAGTGATGCCGCAGCGCAACATTCACTTGCTTTCGAATCGAAGGGAAACGGTCCTGGTACTTCTTGACTAAGAGCAGAGAAGTACGAATACGATTGCAAAGTGCCCACGCCAGTGGATTTCCGATTTCCAGGTTACATCCAGACTCAATGAAGTACTCCATGATTTCGGGATCCCAGGTCGACAACACTCGTCGTGCGTCAATACTTGTCGGGTCATAACCGTGCTCGACTAACAACTTGACGATATCCAATCGTCGCTTCTCCAAGGCCATTGTCATCGGGCAATAGCGATCAATTGGGCCAATGTCCGCGCCTGCATCAAGTAAGACCTTGACCAGACTGTGAAATCCCGCGTCAATCGCATACTCAAGCGGAGACTTCTTTCGACTGCCGCGGTAATGTCCGGCTGGCGGATTAACAGGTTTTGACTCTCCAATCCAAGCCTGTACTTCGAATAGTTTTCCAGCCCGGCACAGGTCAACGAGGGGCCCTAGTTCGTCAAAATTATTGGCTTGCTTGCCCATGGTCTACCAACGGCGATAGGAGGGGAAACTGGATTCATCAGGAATTACCTCATCCAGAATCGTTTTCGGTGAATTGATGGCTGGATCCAATCGATCGGCCTGCAATTCAGCCCATGCCAGGTACTTACCTAATTCGGAATCCACATCGATGCGCGTCCCTTGGCTTTCGTGTGCTTGCCGCACGTAGATGATAAACTCCCTGATCTCTCGGCTATGTTTCAAGTCACTCGCCTGCGCAAGCAAACCTTGCAGCTTTTGTTGTTCTTGTTTTTGTTC
>CAIJTV010001160.1:0-2016 GCA_903823635.1 uncultured Planctomycetaceae bacterium | reverse complement strand
CTTCACATAGCGGGAGAAAGTGATCAAGTAAGAACCCGGAGCAATGCCCGGTTCGTTGGTCCAGTGCGTCAGACTGAACGTGCCATCATCTTTCGTGATACCCCACGATCCGCCGACGCTTTTGGTTTCATTGATGGGCGTCAAACGAATCCGAATGCCACCCATCGGCTTTCCATCAACCTTGATCGTGCCCGAACCACCGACCAGTTTCTCCACAGGCGCTTCAAGAGTTTCTTCACACCCGGTCAGCGATACCATGGCGATCAGTGAAGCAACAAAAATAGAACTCAAACTCTGTAACTTCATAAAATAATTCCTTTCAGCAATTACGACCGTCTGCTCGACGTGACTGTCCACCAACGGGGAAGTCAGATGAGTAATTAGCGCGCCGGATAAGATTCAATCTGCGCCTGAGACTCCACCTCTGTGAACACAGTTCCACTTCCGATGGAAGATGTTCAGACGCGTTCAATTCGTTACATCGACTACGCTAATTCTTAACGCAACTTCTATTCCGGTTCGGGATGCTTAATGCAGCTGAGCGATCATAGAGAAGGCGCGATGAGCCAGTCGCATCGCCACAATAGAAGAGCGTTCAAGTGATTGCAGTAGCATGAGTGGCAATGAAAGCCTGATGCTGTTCGAGGGACAAAAGTCCATCGTGCCACAAATGCAAAAATCTGAATCCTGTGTTCAGCCGTAAACACTGCGGCTGAAATGAAGCAGTACGCGGCGAGCATTCGCTCAATCGTTGTGCGGTTCTGCCAGTTACCGATCAACTGAACACAAGTGTCGATTGGCTCCAGACGTAGAACAGAAGTTCACAAGCCCTCGCCTCTGCTTTGAGCACGCCCTCCCAACAGAGCGATCACGTCAACTCCACGCGATGGCGCCGTTATTCCCTGACGCACCGTCCCGGGTGTGAACAATCGCTCTCGGGACAATCAGCGTGGCGCGTCTACGAGTTCAGCCTGTCCCTCGATAACATGCAAAGATTGATTCGCGGCAATATTGTCGAACCGCGAGAAAAATCCCGATGGCCAGTAAATTTCCACAGTTCTTGCGAACTTTGCTTCACCAAGCCCCACCTCAAGGCATCGTTCGTTGCAGGACTCATAGCCATCTCCCGCCGACAGTAACAACACGCGTTCGTCTCCCTCTGAGATCGCTATGACGACCTTGGCACCGATTGCGTCTCGGCTACTGACCGTGCCGGTCAATCGCAAACGAAGGAAGCTGTTCGGAGTAACGGTCGTGTTCTCTGCTAGCAGTAGTGGACGCTCAAGATCGGTGGCCACAAAATCCGTACGACCATCGCGGTTCCAGTCGAGCTTTGCCAACCCACGGGCCAGACGTTGTTCCTGAAACAGCTCTCCAGCCTGCTCATGCGGCAACTCCACGAATCGACTTCCTGGTTGCCCAGAGAAGATCTGGGCCGGCATTCGGAACGGCTCGCCGACAAACTCATCAATATGACCATTCATCACGATCAGGTCAGACCAGCCGTCATGATCCGCATCAAGAAACTGCGTCCCGAAGCCCAGGGGCTCAAAGCTGGGTCCACGCAGGTCGGCTGCCTGTGTTTGGTCCTCGTAAAGCGAGTTCTGCGTCGACAAATACAGCGTATTAGATTCTCTGGCAAAATTAGTAACGAACAGATCAGGCCGCCCATCTCGATTAACATCCGCACAGGCAACACCCATACACGCCTGTGCAAGCCCGTTCATGTCGAGGGCGACTCCTTTTAGAAACGCTTCCTCTGAAAATAGTGGAGACTTACCGGGCATTGAGGTCTTATTAATCAGAAGAAAGTTAGCCGTCATATCGTTCGCGATGAAGACGTCTGATTGCGAGTCCTCATTGAAATCTGCGACAACAATGCCGAGACCCATTCCCTGAGGAAGTTCCAGCCCAGCGTCCTTTTGGATCGGCAAAAAATTGCCGTCTCCTTGATTGACCCACAACGTGTCCAGCACCGGATCAAAGACTGTCGGCCGGCACACAACCGGTCGGCCG
>CAIJTV010001159.1:0-3064 GCA_903823635.1 uncultured Planctomycetaceae bacterium | reverse complement strand
CCGATTGAATCCGACGGTGAATCGGTTGTGATTGCGATGCACAACCCGAACAACATTGAAATCATCGACAAGTTGCGATTCGTGCTGAACCGTGAAATCCGTCCGGTCATGGCACCCCTGGAATCAATTCAGGCCGCGATCAATCGCCATTACGGGCAGTCTGAAACCGAGTCTGTGGACTCGATGATTTCAGAGTTCACCGAAACTCAGATCGACTTCACCGACGTTGAAGCAGCATCGGCCATGCAGGGCGATGAGGATGATAGTGCCCCGATCATCCGACTGGCCAACCTGATCATTTCAGAAGCAGTGAAAGAACGCGCCAGCGATATTCATGTGGAACCCTTCGAAGATCGCGTTCGTATCCGTTATCGCATCGACGGTGCTCTGATTGAGCGCGACAGTCCTCCTAAACGCCTTTTGGGAGCACTGGTTTCGCGTTTCAAGATTATGGCCAAGATGGATATTTCGGAGAAGCGTCGACCACAGGACGGACGAATCAAAACTCGCTCGGGGAACAAAGAGTTTGACCTGCGAGTTTCAATTCTTCCAACCAACCATGGCCAGGCGGTGGTCATGCGAATTCTTGACCGAGACAACATCAAGGTGGGAATTCGTAACCTCGGCTTCGGAGAAGACAACTACCGTACTTTCCAGAACATCATCCGGCGGCCAAACGGGATTTTTCTCGTCACGGGGCCTACCGGATCCGGAAAAACCACGACGCTCTATAGTGCTCTCGGGGAACTGAATCGCCCGGACAGAAAGATCATCACAGCAGAAGACCCCGTGGAGTATTACCTGCCCGGCATTAATCAGGTCGAAGTGCGACACAATATCGGGCTCGACTTTGCCAAGATCATCAAGGCGATGTTGCGACAGGCACCGAACGCGATTCTGGTAGGGGAAATTCGCGATACGGAAACTGGCGAAATGGCGATTCAGGCGTCGCTGACCGGACACCTTGTGTTCAGCACGCTGCATACCAACGACGCTCCCGGTGCGATTACTCGACTGATCGACATGGGCGTTCAGCCGTTCCTTGTGGCCTGCTCTCTGATGGCCGTATTGGCTCAACGACTGGTGCGAGTTGTTTGCCCGAAGTGCAAAGAGCCGTATACGCCAAGCCCCGAAGAAGTTGACATCTTCAACATCACGCCGGATGAAGTTTCGGAAGGTCAATGGGTTCGCGGCAAAGGCTGCAACAATTGTAAGCACACAGGTTACAAGGGGCGTCGTGCCGTGTTTGAGCTGATGACGATGAACAGCACGCTGCGAGAAATGGCTTTCAACAGCGAGCCAGCTCAGAACATTCGACGTCAGGCTCGATTGCTGGGAATGAGGACACTGGTAGAGGATGCCAAGGACAAAGCCTACCAGGGGCTGACGACTCTGGCTGAAGTTTATAAATTGTCGAAGGGCGGACACTAGTTACTTTCAGTCCATCAACGACTCATTGATTCTCATCGATTCAACAAAAGGGAACTTCTATGTCAGGCGGAGGCGGTGGTGGCGGCGGAGGCAATCCGCAGGGCGGCGTACGCAGTTTTCAGATCGACAAATTGTTGGAAACGGTCGTTAAAGAACGAGTCAGTGACCTGCACATTACTGTCGGACAACCGCCGGTAGTTCGTTCCGGCGGACGCATGGTTCGCCTGGAAACCAGAACTCTGACGGCCGACGATACAACCAACTTGATGAAGAGTATTACGCCTGAACGAAATCAGCAGGAGCTGCAGGAGCGGGGTGGTACTGACTTCGGTTTTGCTTTTGGCGATAAAGCTCGTTTCCGAGTCGCGGTGTTCAAGCAACGTGGCATGATCGGGATGGTTCTGCGAAGAGTTCCAAACGAGTTCCTGACGTTCGAGCAACTGGGTTTGCCGACGGTCTGTAAGGATCTGATTCAGCGACCTCGCGGTCTGTTCCTCGTGACAGGACCGACAGGTTCCGGTAAGACCACCAGTCTCGCGTCGATGATCAACTGGATGAACCATAATATGGATCATCACATCATCACTCTCGAAGACCCGATCGAATACTATCACGAGCACAAGCATTCCACGATTAATCAACGTGAGATCGGCGTTGACGTTCCAAGCTTTCCGGAAGCTCTGCGACGTGCTCTGCGTATGGACCCGGACGTGATCCTCGTGGGCGAAATGCGAGACCTTGAAACAATTTCTGCGGCCATCACGGCGGCGGAAACCGGGCACGTGGTGTTTGGAACTCTGCACACCACCGGTGCTCAGGGTACGGTCGACCGAATTATCGACGTGTTCCCGACGAACCAGCAGGAGCAGATTCGAACTCAGCTGGCGAATGCGATCATCGGGATCCTCAGCCAGGCCCTGTTGCCTCGAAAACCCAAGGGGCTGGTCGCGGCCTATGAAATGCTGGTCGTTACCCCGGCGATTGCAAACCTGATTCGTGAAGGCAAGACATTCCGTATCAACAGCTCAATTCAGACCGGACGAAAGTTCGGCATGATTCTGCTGGATGACTCGCTGTTCAACCTCTGGAAGAGCGGGTTGTGCGATGAGAAAGACGTGCTGTACAAGTCCAACAATCCAGGTGAATTACGGGCTCGTATTGAGCGAGCGAAACGTGGTGTCTTCGATGAAGACAACGACGATGACGACGATGAATAGCAGTCAGAATTAAATCCCCTCACCCTAACTCTCTCCCCCCAGAGGAGAGGGGACAATATAAAAAACCCTTCTCCCCCTCGGGGGAGAAGGTGGCCGCCAGGCCGGATGAGGGGGCGGAACACGCAGATAGAAAGACACGACTATGACAAACGGTTCGCCATCGCGTCGGGATGGTGAACCTGTTTACTCACTGGAGTACCGGCGGGAACTTCGAGCGAAGCAGACGAAAGCTGAAGGCGTCGTCTGGGCAATGGTTCGAGATCGTCGGCTCGGAGGCTTCAAGTTTCGACGACAGATTTCCATCGATCATTTCATTGTGGACTTTGTTTGCCTGGAGCAACATCTGGCAGTGGAACTTGACGGTGGTTATCACGACATGACAATCGAAAAAGACATTCAACGAGACAAGTTTCTGG
>CAIJTV010001158.1:0-3206 GCA_903823635.1 uncultured Planctomycetaceae bacterium | reverse complement strand
TTACGGATGCTGCTGCGAGGGGATTTGCAGCAGGCTCGCCGGCGCACAAGCCGCTTCGGACGATCATGTCGGAGAGAGCCAGGGCCGCGAATCCAGCCCCACATTGATGCAATAGTTGTCGTCTGTTCATTGCGTACCTGCTGACTGGCGTCGATGTTTTATTTCTGGCAATAGTTCACGGTGGTCTTTCCACAGCGTCGGTCAATCCACGAACAGGAACTCATTCCCAGCCATCAATGAACGGCAAAGTCCTGCACAGACCTGATGTTTTCGAGCGGCAGGATCCGCGATTCGTGAAAGTTGTCGATCAGCGTCACTCAGGAATTGTTCTGATCGAGCAACTTCTGCATCCGTTGGAAGCCGGGAATAAAGTCGTTCAAAGGCCATTTCAATCATTCTTCGCTGTCCTTCCGGCGACTCGGATGACGCCTCCTTCAGGATGCTGGCGGCCATGGCTGCCGACTGCTCAAAAACAAGTGGACTGTTCATGATAAACAGAGCTTGTTGAGGTACCACGGTCGACGGTCGCTGTTCGATATGATTCGCGGTCTCGACATAATCAAATGTTGAAAACATTTCGTAAAGTGCGCTGCGATCGATCGGGAGGTAAATTGCACGTCTCTTTGCCGCTGTGTTCGGAGCAATATTTCCTGCAGTGAGGTCTAGTTCTCCGCCAGCAAAGAGGATGGAGTCACGAACTGGTTCCGCCTCCAGTCTCCGTCTGTTCTGTCGCCGCAAAAATCGATTGTCGGGGTCACGTTCTTCGTCGGGGCCAACTGCCGCGCTGGACATCTGCCATGTGTCCGACAACAGGATCACCTTGTGCATTTCCTTCAAAGACCAGTTTCTTCGCATTAGTTCTCGGGCTAGCCAGTCCAGAAGTTCGGGATGTGATGGTGGTTCGCTTTGTAGTCCAAAATTGGACGGACTTCGCATCAGCGGTTTTCCAAAATGCCACATCCAGACTCGATTCATCAGCACACGCGTTGTCAATGGATGATCGGGCGATACGAGCCATTGAGCCAGCTCCATGCGACCACTGTGCGGTGCTTCTATCGCGGGCGCTGCGTGGACTTGAGTTAAAATCGAAGGCATCGCTCGGGGAACGGGCTCAGGTCCCGGAGCCAGATGATTACCACGGATATGTACCGGAAGATTCTTTGGCTGCGCGTCCAGCACCGACATCACCATCTCAAACTGCGGCATTTCCTTTTCCAGTTTTTCGAGGGCTTCTTTCTGCTTCTTGACGGGCTCTGCATTCTCGTCCTTGAGTTCTGCCTTGAGACGTTCAAATTCGGCGCGAGCCTGATCGATCAAAGGCTGATGCGTTCTCCTGCGCATGTCGATATCTATCGATGGCAGAGGACGCTCCATCCATTTTGAGACGAAGGCACGGTCGGCCATCGACTGAGTGCTGTAGAAAATGCCGGCCAGCGCGTAGTAGTCACGAGTGCTGACGGGATCGAATTTATGATCATGACATCGCGCACATCCGACGGTCAATCCCAGCATCGTGCGTGAGACCGTATCGATCTGTTCATCGACGATATCGATGATCATTTTATCCTTGTCCTGTTCGGCCAGCATCTTGGGGCCAATCACCAGCATGCCCGTGGCAGTCAGCAGATCTCCGGCCGAGCTTTCATCGGGAGGAGTTGGAAGCAGGTCTCCGGCCAGTTGATGCACGATAAAATCATTCAACGGAAGATCGCGGTTGAGCATTCGCACAACCCAGTCTCTGTATCGCCAGGCGTTCGGCAATCCATGGTTTTCATCAGCACCGTTGGTGTTTGCGTAGCGAACCAGGTCAAGCCAATGTCGCCCCCAACGTTCTCCGTAATGCGGAGAGGCCAGCAAGCGGTCAACAACTTTCTCGAAGCTGTTTTCTGAATCATCAGCAAGGAAGGAGCGGACTTCTTCAACCGTGGGCGGGAGTCCGATGAGATCATAAGTTGCTCGGCGAATCAATGTTCGCTTTTCGGCCTTTGGTGGGGGAGAAAATCCCTCCGCGACCAGACGTTGCAGCACAAATCGGTCGATCGGATTAGAGTGTTGCTCGTACCCAGCGACATGCGGTGGCTGAGGATCCGCAAGAGGTTGAAAAGCCCAGTGTTGTTTTGCCGCATCCCAATCGACAGGGCGAAGTTTGGCGGGTCGACTTTCAGTTCGGGGGTCAGTGGCACCATCGCGAATCCACATTTCGAAGTCAGCGATTACCTCGTCCGGCAGTTTGCCTTTGGGCGGCATTTCAAGTCCATCGTATTTCATTGCGGAAATGACAAGACTGTCCTCGGGCTTTCCGGGAACGACGGCCGGTCCACTGTCACCACCTTTCAGAGATTCCTGCCGACTGTCCAACCGAAGCCCGCCGCGCAGAATCTTTGAATCGCCTGAATGACACTCAAGGCAATGTTCGACAAGGATCGGTCTGATTCGAGATTCAAAAAAATCAATGCCACTGGTTGTCTCCTTGTCATCTGACAGGACAATGGAAGAAGTCACCAGCGGAAAGATAATCAGGCAGGTTATTAATCGCAGGCACATGGGAGGATTCCATCATCTCGGGGCTCCGGAACTCCCCGACGATACCGATGTCCCATTAACGCGGCAACCTTGTTCCTGTCTTTGTTAAATTTGGTTGAAACGTTCGTTACTTCCGCCCGTACGACAACCATGGGTCAGGGTAGACGCTATCCAGTCGATCCCGCCGAGATTGTGCTGCACTGTGATTCAGCTTCTGTTCGCGTGTCGGTCCGGCGCACGCAATGCGATTGTGTTTTACGCCTCGTTGCGAACATCGAAGAAGTTCACGAATCTTTGTTTGAATGGCTACCAGTCGGGCGCACATCGTTCGCCGGCAGTGGCTGAATGCAATGTTTGATCAGACGTCACGTATAAGGTGGAGCAACAAAGAGAATATGGGGAGCCCCAGACGCAACTGATGGGAGCCGCGACGTTTGTGGTTTCATCTCAGGCAAGAAGGAATCTGCTTTATCGCACTCATGGCTGGGCAATGTGCACCCATCTTCTGCGATTGCTTTCCCGGGCATTGATCGGCGATATGAAAACTTCGCTATCCTCGGGCCTCTTGAGTGCTACATGTGATTCAATAACGCAGGAAGTTCGGCGACTGATTTGATCACGTAGTCCGCTCCGGCTTTGCGGAAATCTGTTTCAATCTCCAGCAGTCGCTGCTGCAGATCGGT
>CAIJTV010001157.1:0-2229 GCA_903823635.1 uncultured Planctomycetaceae bacterium | reverse complement strand
CCACCAAAACATTCCCTGTTCCACAGTGACCGTGTCGAGGGCTTACATCACCGGCTGCACTCGAGGATTGTCTTTTGAGAGTGCGGTGCTCGTCGGGTTGAACAGTTGCGTCCTGGAGTACTGTGGAAGCAAGACGACAGATGACGGAGCCCTGCACTTCGCGGGCGGCGGTGCGAATATGTCACAGCTCTATTTCGAGGCCAATTATCGAAATCTCTTTGCTTCCGACGCGGCGATGATTTTCAACGGCCTGTTCGAATTGACGGCAGAAGCCCCAAACATCGTGAAGTTTGTCGGAACGGCCTTTGATCGACGTGGGGCGTTACGGTTCGATCATCACCAGTTGGGAGCGGCTCGAATCGGACCGGACCAGATGGCCGGTTACGACCTCACGATCGGCACCAACCTTGTGGCACCATTGGCGGGGGGCAGCGTTCGCTGGGGAGACACCACGAAAGAAACAATCCAGGGACAAGCAACTGCCGGTTCGTGGACCATCATCAAATCCATTCCAGAAGTGGAAATGACGGGGCCTTTCAATTCACGTGCCCACTATGAATACACGGTTTACGGAGGAACCGCGGACCTGGGGACCGGGTTTGACTCCGGCACAATCCTGAACGGAGTCATGAGGAGTCACAGTGGGACTTTGCCAGAGTGGTTACGGCTTGACGCTTCCAAAGACATTCAAATCAAGCTGGACTCAGCTTCGTATGGACTCTCCTGGAAAATCGTGCTCACGCGGGTTTATCCCGGGTGATCCTTTCAAGACCAAGGGACTCCACAGGAGCACGGTTAAGTATCACGTGCGCACAAAATCACTTGTCACCGTCCACGAACAGGGAATCAACCTTGAGAGACTTCTTCTTCAAATGTTTCCGGCAGGCAATCTACACCCTGTGCTTGATGCTGCCCCTCCCCATGTGCCAAACCGAGGTCTCTGGCCAGCAGATGTTCGGCTCCCTCAAGGCCGACCGCATCCTGTTTCTCGGGAACAGCCTCACGCTGCATGGCCCGAAGGCGGATATTCGCTGGGCTGGCAACTGGGGCATGGCGGCCAGCGCGCAGGACAAGGACTATGTACACCTCCTCACGGCGGCGATTGTTGCCCGGACCGGTGGTCAACTGGTTCTTGAGCCAACACCTATCGATGCGAGCAAGTCTGTCGAGAACGTTCTCAACATCGCAGATATCCTCGAGCGGGGGTACGCCACCTATGAGTCGGCCAGGATTCGTAAGCAACTCGATTGGAAAGCGAACATCGTCGTCTTGCAGTGTGGCGAAAATGTTCCTCCGAAAGACTTTGATGCCAAGGCATTTCATAAGAGCTTGCAGACTCTGCTGAACGACCTCAAGGTATCGAGCGATCCACAGATCTTCGTGACCGGCAATATCTTGTGGGGCAATCCCGGCCTGGATGAGATCAAACGCAAAGTCTGCGAGGAAGATCCAGTGCATCGCACTTTTGTGGACATCAGCGCCTACCAGTCGGACATTCCCCTCAACGGTCCGGTCGGGCACCCCAGTGATGTCGGCATGAAGCTGATCGCCGACACACTATACGTGGCCATTTCGAAGAAGGCCGATTCGGTCGAGCTGTCAGCGGCCCACGTCGCTGTCGTCAATCGTCGGCGGCGGATCTATGTCAACAACGATGTCGGCTACGACGCGGTCGCCATGGGACCGAAGTTGACGGCCATCAAGCCCGATGAATGGCTCGCCGCGAGATTCAGCGCGTTCGACCAGCCGGGCAGTCAGGTCGACTGCGTCGGCTGGTGCCTGGATGAAGGGAATATCGCAGCGTATCCCAGCACGGTGATTCCCGAGTTACAGTATCCGACGCTGCTGCGTTGGCGAGCCGAGGGCGTTGACATCGCCAAACGCATCGTTGAAGAGAGCCATCAGCGGAAACTGGAAGTGTTCTGGGAACACCGTCTGAACGGCGCCGATCGCGAAGCGGATGTGAACACTCCAGCGCGACATCTGCTCAAGGACTCTCATCCAGAGTGGCTGATTGCAGGCAGTTGGTGGAATCCGGGACTGTGGAACTTCGCCATCCCGGAAGTGCGACAGTACAAAACCGCCGTGCTCAAGGAGGTTGCCGAACGTTACGATCTGGATGGCATCAATCTCGACTTCGGCCGACATCCGCCGTTCCTGCCGACCGGGCAACAATGGGAACATCGCGAGGCGCTGACGGACTTCGTGCGGCAAGTGCGGTTGATGCTG